>NZ_CALLJH010000027.1:0-63705 GCF_938091255.1 uncultured Chloroflexus sp. | reverse complement strand
CCGGTGTTGGCGACGGCGTCACCGTCTCGACCGTCGGCGTCACCGTCTCGACCGTCGGCGTCACCGTCTCGACCGTCGGCGTCACCGTCTCGACCGTCGGCGTCACCGTCTCGACCGTCGGCGTCACCGTCTCGACCGTCGGCGTCACCGTTACCGGCGTTGGTGAGTTTACGGGGGTAAAGGTTGGCGGGCGCTGCTCGAGGCTAGCTGCCGTTTCGGTTACAGCCATCAAACCCTGCGCTGGCGCAATCGGCGGGCGCAGCCAATTGAGCGCTTCCAAGGTAAGCGGTACCACAATCATCAAAACGCTCACCGCAATCGCCATGAGTTCCCAAATCGTCCACGGCGCCGGAGCGCGGCCACGATCGGGTGGCAGATTGGCGGAGCGCGAAGGTTTCGGCGGCATAGAGCCTCCTCGTCTCACCTGATCGGACGCGAGTCAATCAGATCGGCGACAACGATCAGGCGTTGCGTATCCCAGTTGGTGCAAGTAATCAGCGTGAGTACAGGTGAAGACGTCGGATCCATCACCTCGACTTGGGTCGGCCAGACATTGCGCGTTTCACGCACACGGTAGCGGTAGAGCCAGCCACCTGCTTCTAATAATATCTCATCACCCGCTTTAAGCGCCGGCAGATCACGAAACACGGCACCGCGAAGGCCAGCGTGACCAGACAAAACCGTATTGCCCACCGTGCCCGGCAGTGCGGTACCATGGTGGTAGCCGGCGGCATATTCAGCTACCTGCCAAGCGCCATCAACCACAAAGACCTCGTAGATCGACGTATCGAGCTGGATGCTGGGGATGCGCAACCGCTGCGGACGCGGATCGGTTTCTGGCAAGGGCTGTACTCGCGGTTGGGGAGCCATATAATCGGGCGGCTCGACCGCCATTTCCGGCGCCGTAAACGGCAAAGCCGGCAGATGAGGCGCAGCCGCAGGAGGCGCAACTGGCCCCGGTGACTGCAACGGCTGGGCTGAAACGGCAACCGGCGGCTGCGCTTGGCCCCGCCAAGCCCGCCACCAATCGCGCCCATAGCCATCGATTAGCCAGTAGGCGAAGACGGTGATCATTGCTACAAAGAGAGTGATTTCGGCAATGAGCAACGCACGATCAATCCACGTGCGCCGCAAGAAACCACGGAGGGCTTGCTCGCGATGCGCCGCGCGGGAACGCAGTTGCGCTGGACGCAACGGGTCGCGCCGGCCCGGCAGGTCGTACAGAAGCAACTCTTGCAGCAAATCGTGGTCGCTTACACGCTGCACCGGTGGCGGTGACGACCGGGGTGTGGCGGAGCGGCGCTGCGGAAGTGTGGTCATCGTTGTAACGTTTCTGATGCCAAGCGTGAACGGTGTATCTGCGCGAGCAGGCACACGCTGCTCTAACGCAAGCAACCTGCTTTCATCTGGAGGAACGAGCGAATCCGCATTTTTTGCGCTCTATAGTCAACCAACTTGCTTGCCGATTGCAAGAATTATACACGACGATTGAGCGCTCTGCAATAGTCTGGCCGATAGAATGAGCCATGCGCAGCGATCATTCCCCATGAAGTGTAAAATAAAGCGCTTACGCAAGCGCGGCACAGAGCCGTTCGATCCCGGCAGCAAATGTTGCCGGCTCGGTGAGAGCCGAAATCATGATGTGGCAGCCGGGTACCTCACCGTAGAAGTAGCCGGGATGGACAAACACCCCTTGTTCGAGCAGGTAGAGCACCAGCGCCTCCTCATCGTCCCAGCCGCTGATGGATGGGAAGAGATAATAGCCGCCAGCGGGCGGGCGGGCATGGATGCACGGATGATCGGCGAATTGGTGCAGGGCAAAGGAGATATTCGACCGCACACGAGACACCATCGCCGCCACAAAGGGGGCGCCCTCTGCAAACAGGGTTGGCAACAGAAACTGGCTGAGTGCATTCGCGCCCAGCAGCGTATCGTTGAGCAATTCGAGCCGGGGCGCGAAGGCGCGCGCCGGACGATTAAGCGCAATCCAGCCTAATTTGAGGTCGGGCAACGCAAAGAGTTTAGAAATCCCGTTGAGGGTGAAGACCGGCAGATCGGGATGAAGCGCAGCTAGCGGCGGGGTTGCCGGTACGATGTAGGTGAAGGGAGCAAACACCTCATCGCAGATGACCGGAATGCCGAGCAAATCGAGCGTTGCCAAGGGGCGATCAACGATTGCACCGGTCGGGTTGTGCGGCGAGACGATCAAGATGGCGCGCGTGCGCTCATCGGCGGCGCGACGGAGCGAGCGAGCATTGATCCGCCAATCGCGCTCTTCGTCAAGCTGGTAACTGCGCAGTTCAAGATTACGCAGGGCAGCGAGGTACTCAAACAGCGGATAGGTGACGTTGGGCACAAGCAGATTGTCACCGGGATCGGCGAGCAAGGCGAAGAGCAGGCTGTAGGCTTCGCTGGTGCTAGCTGTGAGAAAGATATCATCGGGTGTCACAACCAACGGCGGCGAACGGCGAGCATAATAGGCGGCAACCATCTCACGCGCCGCCAAATCGCCGCGCGGATCGGGCCGATAGCGGCGGCTAGGCCAGTAGGCGGCTGCGGCGGTCGCCAACACCTCTGGCGGGAAGAGCAAGCCTTGCGCGGTAGGGTTGCTGCTGGTCAAATCAATCAGATCGCCCCGGGCAGCGCGCGCCTGCCGGGCCTGTTCGAGCCGGTTGGGGGTGAGATCGAGCTGGGCAAAGACGCCGGCCATCGTTGTTCACCCGTTAAGCGAGCTGGTGAGATGGCGCCAGAAGGCATCACGTTCGCCGGGCACAAATGGCATATAGAGCGCAACCCGGTCGAGTAGACCTTCGTACCGTTCACGCAACGCTGCCGGCAAATCAGCCGGATCGGCCTCGACGGCGAAGGTGGCTAGCATCGTCTCATCGATTAGGCCGGGCATGTCGGCCCACCGCTGCTGCGCCGCCAAGCGCGACAACTCTTCGCCTACCTCTCCCCAACCATGGCAGGCCAGCACCGCGCGATAGGTCGGCGTCGAGGCATAAAACGCGATTTGCTGGCGGGCAAAGGCCCGCATCCGTTCACGTTCGGCCCGATCATTGCCGGTAATGACCAGCGCGCTACCGGCAATCGCACACGCCGCCGGATCACGACCGGCTGTGGCAGCGCCTTCGGCAATCTGCGGACGCAGCACTTCGCGCAGATAGCGGGCGCTGTTGAGCGGGTGGGCGTGAAAGCCGTCGCACACTTCGCCAGCCAGATGGGCCAGACCGGTATTGACACCGGCGATGTAGATGGGAATATTGGGATGGGCAATTGGGCCGGGACTAAAGAAGGGCGTCATCAGGGTATGTTGGTAATACTGGCCACGATAATCGAGTTTGCCGCCGGTCTGCCAACATTGCCAAATCGCGCGCAGCGCACCGATATAGTCGCGCAACCGGCCTACCGGCGAATCCCACACACTGCTAAACCGGCGTTCGATATGGGCCTTGACTTGGGTGCCTAACCCCAACACGAAACGCCCGCCGCTAAAACCGGCCAGATCCCATGCGATCTGGGCCGTCACCATCGGGCTGCGCGGGAAGGCGATCGCCACCGCAGTACCAAGCGTAAGCTGGCGGGTATGTTCGGCGGCAATTGCCAAGGCGAGAAACGGATTATGGGCCGTTTCCGGCGCCCAAAGCGCGGCAAACCCGATCGCTTCAGCGGCCTGCGCCACAGCGGCGGCATGTGGCAAGGGATTGGCGTCAACTTGAAAAGCGGCGTCGAGCAAGAGCATAGTGTTCTCCGTGACAGGGCGGTCTTTGAATGCGTATGATAGCAGATGTTAGGTCAAGAGGTGAGGGAATTGCGCCCAGCCCTTTAGGGCCGGGTTCCGAAACCCGCTGGGCAAGCGAGGGGTAGAGACCGAAAAGCGTCCCCATACGGCCCACCACGGAAGCGGGTTGTTGCCAATGTGGTGTCGGTTTGGAGCGCAGTCTTCCCTCGCCCACCTCACGACGGTCAAGGGAGCTACTGAGAAGACGGACAAGGCATTCTGAAGCGGAATGCAGCAGCACCCCCTCTTCCGCACCAGTAGCAGAGGGGTAGGGGTGCGGGCAAGGGTGGAGCCAACGATACGTTTGCGCAGCCTGCCGGCACAAGCTAGGCTTTACAACAGGTATGGAGTGCGGCAGTTACACCGCCGCACTCCATAGAGTAAGCACAAACAGACGGGGGGACTACTACCGTTGCGCTTGCGATTCACGGCTTAATCCGGTGCAACAGCGCCGTCAGCCGGTCATAATCCTCTTTGAGCAGCCGGGCCAGTTCACGGCCCACCCGCACCAGATAGGCCGGGCCATCGCGGCGGGCCAACGCAATCGCGCGGACAGACGCGGCCAACAGTTCATCCGACGGAACACCGGGAGCGAGCAAGACGATGCGCAGAAAATCGAGTTGCTCACCAAACTGCGCCAATTCCTGCGGCTCGCAGGGGTAGACCGAATAGTGAACTGGCGGAGGTTGGGGCGACAGGCGCTGGAGCAAACGGCCATCAAGCGCGTACCCGACAGTCAGCGCGGCAAACTCGGTTTGCAACACCTCGCCGAGATCGGGATGTTCGCGGTAGATTTGGTCATCATACAGATTACGCCCGCTGTAGGTACGGCCCCGCACAATCGCTCGCCCGCCCGGCTCACGACTGCCGGTGTGAATATCAAACACCAAACCATAGACCGCCAGCGCCTGATCGCGAGTAGTCGCCCGCACCAACGCGCCAAACGGCGGCGCGGCTAATAATTCGTAGGTAGCCGCAACAAAATGCGTCGTCGAAGACTCAATGATTTCACCGATCCGGCCATTTTGCGGCATCGTCATGATCGTCATCCCTGCACAAACTGCTTGCTCTCGCGCTTGGCCGAAACACCAGCCGGCGCTTCGGCGCGCTGGAGCGCACCGGAGACCATCTGCTCAAACACGCGCCGCTCGGCGCTGCGAATCACCGCTTGCTCGTGGGCGCGTTGCAAGGCAATCGGGTAGCCCTGCCCGCGCGCCGCTTGATCGTAGACCAACACATGCACTTGATCGACCCATTCCGGCTGACCGGCCACCCAACCGGGCAGCTCAATGCGGGCCAGCTCGCGCCCGACACGCAAGAAAAAGAAGTGAATTTGGTGATGTTCGTAGCCTTCAACACTGATCCGGCTCAGTGAACGAAAGATCGGGCTACGTTGGCCTTCGCGCAAACGAGGGGCAAAGATGTCGGCGTCAATCAAATCTTGGCAAACCATGCACGACGGCATCCGCCCTTGTTTCGCATCACTACACTGTGCGCAATTGGCCCCGCGTTGCGCATGGACATTCACATCAGGACAGAACATCAACCGCACTAATCCCATCACCTCCGGCGAACGGCTGCGGCTGATGTACGACGCGACCGGGATCGCGTGTTGGCGCATTCGTTCGAGGTAGGTCAAATATTGCCGTAAAAAGTGATCACGCACTTGAGCATCAGCATTCGCCAGCGCCCACCGGATGAGCGTACCATCTTGCAGTGCCAACCGGGGAATTGCCGGGTCGGTCAGCGAGCCGATGGCCAACTCGCCTAGCGCCACCCCCTCTTCGACATCGCGCCGCACGCTGAGCAACGCGCCTTCGATCGGAATGCGGCGGGTATCATTATGAAAAAATAGGTCTGTTTCGGCAAAATAGAGCTTTGGGGATGACTCAAGCCGCGCTTCCGGCTGCGCGCCGTAGCGAATGTAGACTTTTCCGATGTTGATCAGATAACAACTCACCTCGCCATGGCGATCGACATCGATATGCGAGCCATCGGTCGCGGCGATGGCGTAATCGGTGGGGATGGGGGGCAGATCTCGCACCGTATCCAACGGCTCAACCGGCGCCGCCAGCAGCCAGTTTGCTGATGCCTCGCTAAGCTTGACCGCAGCAGCCCAATGTTCCTCACGGCCAATCTCATGCAGATACCGCTCGCATACCTCGGCGACCCGCACATCGCGTTGGCGCGCCTCACGCGCGACGGTCTGGCTCATCTGTCGTACTTGTTCGCCGAGTGCAGCGAGATTGAGGCTCATAGCTGCTCCTTCGCTCACCTGTTCGTATTGGTTAGCATAGCCGATTTGAAGTGGGCTGTCAATCGAATGGCGAAATTGACGAATAGGGTACCGGCAACCTGTGCCGGTCAGGGCGACTTTGAAACTCGCCCTGACCGTTGCTCGTCATGTAAGGCATATGCTGTATGGGCAGATGGCGTAGAAATGGTATCATACACCAACAACAGACACCTCCTGCGCCACCTATTCCCGATAGGGTGCAGTCTTGCGAGAAGATGCTGCTATGCCCATTACTACCTATCAAACTGCACTCGACTACATCTACAGTTTTATCGACCCCACCCGACAGGGTTCGCCTGACCCGGCGATTGCCGCGCGCGCACTGACCCGGATTACAGCGTTATTGGAAGATGCCGGCAATCCGCACCACCACTTGCGTGCCGTGGTAGTAGCCGGCACGAAAGGCAAAGGCAGCACCTGCGCAATGATCGAAGCGATGGCTCGTGCTGCCGGGTTGAAGGTAGGATTGTGGACATCGCCACACCTTAGCTCGTACCGCGAACGGATTCAGATTGATCGCGAGCCGATCAGCCAACAGACACTGATGAAGCTAGTCAATGCGGTGCAACCGCTGGTAGAGGAGTTTGACGTAGCGACCTATGGCCGCCCCAGCACGTTCGACATTGGTTTTGTGATTGCTATGCGTCACTTTGTCGCCAAGCAGGTCGATCTCGCGGTGGTGGAGGTGGGGTTGGGCGGACGCTATGACGCAGCAGCGACGATCACGCCGCTGGTAGCGGTGATCTCGTCGATTAGTTATGACCACATGGCGATACTAGGGCCAACGTTGCGCGACATTGCCTACAACAAAGCCGGCATTATCCGCGCCGGCCAACCGGCGATTACGGTACCGCAGCGTGCAGAAGCGGCGCAAGTAATTGCTGCTGAGGCGCAAGCTGTTGGCGCGCCGCTCTGGTTAGCCGCTGAAACCGCCGTTGAACCGTGGATCGGCGCCGGATTGCCGCTGACCTATCCAGCGCCGCCGCAGCCAACTAAGCTGCGCGGTGCATTTCAACGCGAAAATGCGCGGTTAGCGATGGGTACAGCATTGCTACTACGCGGGCAAGGCATTGCAATCAGTGATGAGGCGATTCGGCGTGGGTTAGCCGAGGCGTGGTGGCCGGGCCGGTTTGAGTTGATCGATGGCTCGCCGCGCATTTTGATCGACGGTGCCCATAACGGCGATTCGGCAGAAAAGCTCTGGCAGGCGATTACGCAAGCGATACCACACCGCCGAATGATCCTCGTCCTCGGCACTTCCCGCGATAAAGACATCGCCGCAATTGCTGCTGCACTTGCGCCCCACGCGGCGCAGATCATCATTACCCGTTCCAGTCATCCGAAAGCGATGGATCTCGACCGCATCGCGGCAGAGGTAGAACCATGGACGACGGCGCCAGTGCAGATTGCCCCAGTAGTGGCTAATGCTGTCGACGTTGCCCGTACTTTGGCCGGCCCTGATGATTTGATCTGCATTACCGGCTCACTGTTCGTGGCCGGCGCAGCACGTGAGGCGTTGGGCTTGGCGGTAGCCGACTAGGCTGTTCCTCTTTGTGTCCTTTTTGTGTCCTTGCGCCGTTGCGGTGATGCCATTACGACGACGCGCTGGTATACGAACGCAACCCAACTCGCCAAAACGCCCGCGCTGCTAGCAACAACACCCCGGCAATCACCGGCGCCAGCGCAAGGTACATCGGTTCGAGCAGCCCGATCAGGGCTGCGGCTGGAAAGGTGGTTAAGAAAGCAATAGGGATAACAAAGGTGAGTACCAACCGGATTGCGGGGCTGTAGGCGGTGACCGGAAAACGGCCGGTCTCGTAGATGGCAGTCAGCAGCTCAGTAACGTTCTCGACCTGAACGAGCCAGAAGGCCGTCGTTGCCAACAGCATCCAAATTGCGTAGGCCGTCACGATGCCGCAAACTAGCAGAAAGAAAAAGGTTAAGAGCTGGATCGGAGTAGGCCATATCTGTCCCAACCAGAGGCCGTAACCGATCAAGCCAAACCCAACTAGCAGATCAGGTAGCACAAGCAGATTAACATGGCGCAGCGAAGCCATAAACTGGCTGTCAACCGGCTTGACCAGCACAAAATCGAGTGTCCCTTTCTGAATGTGCTCAACGATGCGGGTGATATTCGGGCGCATAATACCATCGATCAAGCCCTCGAAGATGCGAAAGAGACCGACAACCAACAAGGCCTGTGGCAGCGTCCAGCCACCGAGGGTGCCGGTAAACTGGAAGAAGACCAGTGTACCGAGTACTCCCCACAAGAGCCAAAGGCCGCTCTGCAAGAGAGCGGTTAGAAAGTTGACCCGATATTCCAGTGCCAACTGCAGGCTGTTGTGAACAAAAAGTGCGAATAGGCGTAGATAACGAAGCATAGGTTTAGCAACAAGATATCGCAAAGACGCTTATTTCAGCATACCACAGAACCCAACAGGGGATACCTTCTGGCATCCCCTGCGACAGATACAACCGCTCGCAGTAAACTGGCCTGAGCTTACCGCTGCACTAGCGGTACGAAGAGACGCGCCGTGTTGCTCACGCCACCCCAGAAGCCTCCCGCCAAGGTATAACCGCCGCCACTGAGCACACCGCCATCGGGTTGACCAATCGTACCGCCGAGCGTATAACCGCCCCCTGTGCTGAACGTGGCGCCGCCGCTATCAATGGTGCTCCACGTCAAGTCATACCCGGCACCAGCTTGAGCGTGGGCAAGCGGCGTCACACTTACTGTCGGCACACTAGCCAGTGCCAGTAGTACAAGCATTACGTAGATCAAGCGCATGATACCCTCCTAGTCATTGAGTGCTAACTTCCACTGTTCGCACCGTTACCACCCAAGCAGTATTTAGGGGGCTACTTGCGACCAAGAATCGCAGCGTATCAGTTGGATCATCAGCGAGTACGAACACAATCGATGTACCCATAGTAGGTGTACTACTCCCTAAACTTTCGAGGGGGGTGACACCAACTAAACTCGTTGTACCGCCGACATTGGCAATCACGCCGCTCAAGCGAAAACCCGCAGACTCGCCATCAGTCTGCCGACCAACAATCAAAGCCTCAAAGACGACGGTGCGATTGTTGGAGATCGTGATCCGCTCTGTGCCGCCATTGAGAAAGAGTTCAACTGATGAAGAGCTTCCGGTTACGTTGCGCAAGACATAGATTGAGGTTTGCGCATCGCCGGGTACCGCAAAAGAGCCTGATGCATACGCCATCTGGCCGTAATTAGTGGCTACCGCGTGCGAACCGCCGGGAACGGTGGCAAAGACGCCGCTGGCAGTGTTTTGACCGCCGCCACCAACTGTAGCATGAGAACTGCTTGTGGCATTCTGGTTACCGCCACCGATAGTAGATCCATCACCACTAGCGTTATTGCCAATACCGCCACCAATAGTGCTATATGAACCAGCAGCAGAATTGCCATTTCCGCCGCCAATGGTGGCGCCTCCACCACTGGCCACACTGTAGCCGCCGCCAGCAATCGTAGCGCCGTCACCACTAGCCGTATTGCTAACTCCCCCGCCAACCGTTGCATACGATTTGTCACTAGTTGTGCCAGCATCGTCACCAGCCCGATTGTTGTAGCCACCACTGACAACACCGTAATTATCGGTCACGCGGTTGGGGAAAGCATTGTCGCCACCGCCGCCGATAGCTGCGCCGATCACGTTACTGGTGATATTATTACCGCTGAAGCCGCCAATCAGGTTAGGGCTAGTAGGGTTGGGCTGCGTCCACAACCCCGGCAACGCCAGTGCATACGGCGCTGGGGTAAGTGGTTGACGTGGGGTGAGCGGTGTGTAGCTACCGCTTCCCGCCGGACACCGCACGCTAATCGCGAGCCAGCGCGCATCACCGTTGAATGCACTCACACCAAAATCGAGTGCGACGGTAAACACGCCGTTGGTAACCGTGACATTGGTCTTGGTTTGCGTGCTGCCAATCTGGGTTCCGGCGGCAGCGTCATCGTACAACTTGAACTCAAGGTCACAGGTGCCATTCACCGCCCCGCTACTATTGGTCAACCGACCTTGGTAGGTGAATGCAGTTCCTAGCACCGCTTGCAATCCCGGTGTACCGCTTTGGGCAGCTGTGCGCGAGAGTCCCAACGTAGTAACTAAAAGAACGATCGTTGCGAGCAAAATGACCGTGTGCTTCATACAGACGCTCCTTGTATGCGACGAATAGCAACAACAGAGCAGCGATATATACCAACGGTTTAGATGCGTGCTCTGCTATGCAGCCATCGTAGCAAACGAGCGTCCTCAAAACGTCCTTGGCAAAAAAAGCACAGGGACGCAGTGTAGCTGCGCCCCTGCTGTGACCCAAAGAATTACGCGCGGGCAAAACGGGTAAATTGCGCGGCCAACGCCGGTGGCAACCGGCCAACAATATGCGCACCGTTGCTATCAAATTCTTCGACCTCGATCACACCCCGTTGGCGCCAGAGGGCCACGAGATCGTTGCGCTGATAAGGGATCAGCGCCTCCACCCGCACCATTCGCTTGGCCAGCGTCTCGACAATCCGCTCGCCGAGCATCTGCAAGCCCCAACCTTGTTGGGCCGAGACGGCCACAATATCGCCGGGCAGCCCCATTTCAGCCGCAATTTGCCCAATCCCCTCGGCAGTCGCACCTGTGAGCAGGTCAATTTTGTTGAGCACGGTCAGAATCGGCTTTTGATCGACCCCTAGCTCGCGTAGGGTTTGCTCAACGGTTTGAGCGTGCTCTTGCGCGTTACGGTGGGTGACATCAACCACGTGCAACAGCAGGTCAGCCTCTTCGATCTCTTCAAGCGTAGCGCGGAAGGCCGCAACTAGCTTGGGAGGCAGCTTCTGGATAAATCCGACAGTGTCAGTCATCAACGCGACAATATTGCCGGGCAACAACACCTGCCGGGTGGTCGGGTCGAGGGTGGCAAACAGCTTGTCTTCGGCCAACACCTCGGCGCCGGTCATGGCATTGAGCAGCGTACTCTTGCCAGCGTTGGTATAGCCAACTAGCGCGATAATTGGCACACCGCTCTGGCGGCGGCGCTGGCGGTACAGCTCGCGGTGACGGTGAACGTCGGCCAGTTGCTCTTTCAGCCATGCAATCCGGCGCTCGATCAAGCGGCGGTCAATTTCAAGCTGCGTCTCACCGGGGCCACGTAGACCAACCACGCCACCCGCTGAAGTACCGCCACCTATGCCGGCCTGCCGTTCGAGGTGCGTCCATTGCCGGCGCAAACGGGGCAGCAGGTATTGGTATTGGGCTAGTTCGACCTGCAAGCGCCCTTCGTGAGTACGGGCATGACGGGCAAAGATATCGAGGATCAGACCGGTGCGGTCGATCACCTGCGTCTGCAACTCCTCTTCAAGATTGCGAGTCTGGGCCGGACTCAGTTCATCGTCGAAGACGATCAGATCGGCTTGTGTCTGCTCGCGCAGAGCAGCAACTTCCTTGACCTTACCGGGGCCAATGAAAAACTTGGGTAAAGGTTCAGGCAGGCGCTGAAAGATACGACCTACCACTTCAAGGTCGGCTGTCTTAGCGAGAAGGGCCAACTCGTCGAGCGAGTCTTCAACCGGCCATGGGCTGTGCGCACTCGCAATTTCTGCCCCAACAAGCAGCGCGCGTCGGCGGGGTACAGCGGTCGGATAGAGCCGTTTGCCATCGTGAGTACGAATCTCGTTAATAGTTGTCTCCTTTGACTGAACGTGCATATGCTTCACCATTGCCTATATTGTAGCACTGCCTGCTGGTCGCTTCAAGCTGTTGGTGGGACAGTGGTCGAGCCACAACCGGCAGTGATTGTTATTTTTCGCACAATCTCTAGTGTCTATTATACACTACGATTGATGGAAAGCAAAGGTTGCACCTTTGTTTTCATCCGGCGCGAGACAGCGTCGTCGGAGCGTCGCTCAATGATAGAGGAGGTTAGTTATGTATAGCACGTGGCTCGAGTTGACGGCTGCCGAGGTGCATCAGCGCGATCTCATCCGCGATGCCGAACACGAACGGCTGGTGCGCGAAGCGCGTCGCCTCCGCCGCGAACAATCGTGGTGGTACCGGTTGTGGAAGTTATTGACTAACGTCCAACTGGTCAAGAAATAGAACTGCGTCCTACGTCAAGCCGCAAGACGCGCGGGCAGATTTACGAACGGGCAGCGCTTCGGCTGCCCCTTGGTATATAACCCCCGCAGGCCTGTTACCCCCACCCCTGTTCCTCCCCCACTGGGGGACGGGAACATAGGTTACCGCAGAGGACGCTGAGAGCGCGGAGGATGATCCGATGCCATACCCTTTGCGCTGCTCTGCGTCCTTTGTGCCTTTGCGTTCCGATCGCTGCGCCGTTGCGTTGTCGCTCTCTCCGTCTTGGGGATGAGGGTGAACGACATCACTCCCCCACCAACGCCGCCAAGCGCCGTTGCGTGCGCAACGCGGCCAACGGCCCACCGGGAGGCTCGATCCAGCGGGCCAGTGCGGTGATCGAAGTGGTGCGGCGGGCCTGAATAATCCGACGTTGCTGCTGCAAGACCGGCCATTCAGCCAGCGCCATCAGGCGACCAGCGACCATATCCGGCTGCCGGCGTAATGCGGCATACGCCAGTGCCATGCCATCGTAGGCTAGGATTGACGGCAAGCAGGCGGCTAGCAATGGTGCTGGCAAACAACGGATCAGCATGCGGATCCGGTTGCGACCAAGCAGACGCTGCTTGAGCGGGCTGAACATGCCGGCGGTGGCCGAATAGACGTGGCGCGCACGGGCATGGGGTGCCAACACACACGACCAGCCGCGCAACTGGGCCCGCCACGCCAGATCGGCGTCTTCGAGATAGCTGAAAAAGTCGGCAAAGAAGCCGATGTCTTCGAGCATTGCTCGCCGCAGCAACGCCAAGCCGCCACTGGCGCCGAAGACCGGCTGCGGCTGGGCCGGCAGCGCAGCCACCGGCAGCCCCAGCGCCCGCTCGGTCGCAATGCCATCGGCTTGAAAGCGAATACCGGCCCCAGCCACCACCTGTGGGCGGCGGCTGAAGGTTAACACTCCTGCTGCCCAACCTGCCGCCGGCTGTTCGCGCAGCGCATCCCACAGTGCATCCACGCAACCCGGCTCGGCTAGCGCATCATCGTTGATCAGCCAAATCAACTCGCCACGCGCTGCCGCGATACCGGCATTCACACCACCGACAAAACCGGCGTTGTACGGCAGCTCAATCACGCGCACCGCCGGCAAATGAGCGCGCACCCACGCGCCAGCGTGGTCGCGTGAGCGGTTATCAACTAGCACAATTTCGTCATACGGACGCAACTGCGCTTGCACCGCGCTGAGGCAGGCCGGCAGGTAGCGTAGGGCGTGGTAGGTGGGGATCACCACCGAGATAGGCGGACGGGCAGGAGCCATACAATGCTCGCGGTAACGGCGACACCACACGAGTGATTGTAGCGCATGTGGGGAAGGTAGCAGACGCATGCGCAAACAGGGCGTTTTCTGGCAAGCCTATACGTCAAAGTGTGCGTTTCGGTTATCAGAATGAACAACCTCCCCCTCTCGCTGTGAGGCGGGAGAGAAGGGCGAGGGGTGAGAGCCAATGACCAAGGCGCAAAGGACGCAGAAGATTGGGAATGGTGAGCAGGGGAGAGGAACTATCTGATTCCTACTCCCGATTCTCTCCACCCTAATTCACCCGCACCCCCTGCGCCTTCCCCTGCGCGGACGAGGAGCACTGCTACATTCCGCTCCCGCACTGCCGTGCCCGCCATACTGCGGCTCTCCCTCTCTCGCTGTGAGGCGGGAGAGGGGCCGGGGGGCGAGGGCGACCCCCTGCTGACCATACGTTGGTTGTGTACGGCGCCACACAGCCATGCGGCGCTGCGGAGATCTTGACACCTCTACCGTCCTTTGGTATATTGTATACAATCTTTCTAAGGCATAACTAATATAACTATTCGGTATAATTGCGTTTTGATATGTCTTTATGACGTTATCTACATGTCGCTTGACGATGCTCTCATGCAGTTTACCGACTACTACAGTGAATTGTAATGACTAGATTGTATACATCAGATGAATCTTCTTCCGCCGATCAGGTTTACCAGCGCTTGCGCCGGTTGTTGATCGAGGGCCATTACCCGCCCGGCTCCCGGCTGGTCGAAGAGCGATTGGCCAGCGACCTCGGCGTCAGCCGCACGCCGGTACGGCAGGCGCTGGTGCGCGCCGCCGCCGAAGGGTTGGTGCAGATCTTCCCTAACCGAGGCGCAGTGGCGCGCAGTTTTACGATTGATGACCTGCTTGAGATGTATGACTTGCGCGCCCTGCTCGAAGGCCATGCCGCTTTTCTAGCCGCCCAACGGATTTCCCCCGAACAGTTAGCTCGCATGGAAGCCGCTGCCGCAGCGTTGGAAGACTCGCTGAACCAAACCTTTGCTCGCCGCGAAGACGAGGTGCATTTTCTGGTCGAGCAGAATGCCGTCTTTCACCAGACGATTGCCGAAGCTGCCGGCAATCAACGCCTGATTGCAATGCTCAATCAGATTGTCGCGGTACCGTTACAGTTTCGCTCGTTCTATTGGTATCGCCCAGAAGAGCGCCAAATTTCCAATTTTTTCCACCGCAGTATTCTCAATGCACTCGTGCTTGGTGATGGCGATCGCGCTCGCGCCATGATGCGCGAGCATATTTTGTATGGTCGAGATGTGTTGTTGCAGAGCCGGCGCGCGGAATCGGCTGCCGTCGCGTCCGGCGAGGAGAATGAACCGTGAGCCGCCAACGTCCGCCGCGACCACTCGATGATATTCGCGTGCTCGAATTGGGCGCATTTTTGGCCGGGCCGTTTTGCGGCCAGTTGTTGGCCGATTTCGGCGCCGAGGTGATTAAGGTTGAACCGCCCGGTAAGGGTGATCCGATGCGTGAGTGGGGCCGCCATCGCTATAAGGGCCGCACGCTGTGGTGGTCGGTACTGGCCCGTAACAAGAAGTCGGTCACGATCGATCTACGTACCCCTGAAGGTCAAGCGCTGGTCAAGCGGATGGTGCCCCACGTGGATATGGTGCTGGAGAATTTTCGTCCCGGTACGCTTGAAGAGTGGGGGTTGGGTTGGGAAGAGTTGAGCGCGCTGAATCCCGGTTTGATCATGATCCGGGTGAGCGGGTTTGGTCAAACTGGCCCGTACCGCGATAAAGCTGGCTTTGGTTCGATTGGCGAGGCGATGGGCGGCATTCGCGCAATCACCGGCTTCCCCGACCGTCCGCCTACCCGCATCGGTATCAGTATCGGCGATTCGCTTGCGGCGACGTTTGCTGCCCTCGGCGCGTTGGTTGCACTGCATCAACGTCAGCGCAGCGGGCAGGGGCAGGTCGTTGATATTGGTATCTACGAGGGTGTGCTGGCTTTAATGGAAAGCATGATCCCTGAATATCAGTTGACCGGCCATATCCGCGAGCGCACCGGCAATATTTTGCCCAATGTCGCCCCCTCTAATATTTACCCCACTGCTGATGGCGGTTGGTTTGTGATCGGGGCTAATGCCGATACGATCTTTACCCGTCTTGCCCAAGCGATGGGCCAACCCGAATTGGCTCGCGATCCGCGCTTCGCCACCCACCATGCGCGCGGCGAAAACCAAGCTGAACTCGATGATCTGATTGCGGCGTGGACGATCAACTACACTGCTGATCAACTCCAAGCCATGATGGACGAGTATGGCGTCCCGGCTGGCCGGATCTATACCGCCAAGGAGATGTTGAGCGATCCGCATTTTATCGCCCGCCAGTCGATTGTTGGCGTGCCTGACCCCGATTTGGGCGAGATCAAAATGCAGAATGTCGTGCCCCGGCTTTCAGCCACTCCCGGCGGGATTGATTGGACAGGGCCAGCCCTTGGCCAGCATAACCGTGAGGTGTTCGTCGATCTGCTGGGGTTGAGCGAAGACGAGGTAGCGGCGTTGCAAGCGAAGCGAGTGATTTAATGGAAGCAGTGACGATCATTGATGTCGCACCTCGCGATGGCTTACAAAATGAGCCTGAGGTGTTAGAGGTTGCAACGCGGGTTGAGCTGATCGAGCGTCTGCTCGCAGCGGGCGTGCCGCGGGTTGAAATCGGGTCGTTCGTCAATCCGCGGCAGGTGCCACAGATGGCCGGAGCCGGCGAGATTGCGCGCCTCCTTATCGAGCGCGGTCACCATTTGGCCGCCCGTACCAGTAATGATACGTTTCGTTTCACGGCTCTTGCCCCCAACCAGCGTGGCTACGAATTGGCCGCCGCCGCCGGAGTGCGCCACGTCCGGCTGGTACTAGCCGCTAGCGATGGTCTCAATCAGGCCAACTTCAAGCGCACGACTGCCGAGTCGTTAGCCGAGTTTAGTCAATTGGCACTGCGGATCCGTCGTGAAGGCATAGCGTTTGGGATCGCGATCGGCGCGTCGTTTGGCTGCCCCTTCGATGGCTATGTCTCGCCCGCACGGGTGCTCTCGATTGCCGAGCATGCCGCCGATATGGGAGCGAACGAGATCGTCTTCGCCGATACCACCGGTATGGCTGTGCCGACACAAGTGGCCGCGCTGTGCGAGATGGCCGTGCGCAGATTGCCACACGTCACTCTCACGATTCATCTGCACAATACGCGCAATACCGGCTACGCCAACGCCTTCGCCGCTTGGCAAGCCGGTATCCGTTCGTTCGATGCAGCCTTAGGCGGGATCGGCGGTTGCCCCTTTGCCCCCCGCGCCGTCGGCAATATCGCCAGCGAGGATCTGGTTCACATGTTCAACGGTATCGGCGCCCCGACCGGGATCGACCTGCCAGCTTTGCTTGCGGCATCCGATTGGCTGAGCGCAACGCTGGGCCGGACCTTACCGGCGCTGACCGGCAAGGCTGGGCCGGTCTACGCGCAGGTGGTGACCCCGGCAAACCACCGGTTATGAAAGGGGGCGGATCAGAAGCGCTTCACTACGTCTCCCCCTTCTCTCACGGGGTGGAACAAGGGCGGGGGGGGATGAGGGCAGAGATAGCAGTTTCAACGGGAGGAATGGAGCCATGAGTTATCGTATCGGAGTCGACGTCGGCGGCACCTTCACCGACCTTATGCTCTTCGATGAGGAGAGTGGGCGCTATTGGCGCCACAAGACCCCTTCCACGCCCCACGATCCGTCAGAGGCAGTGCTGACCGGGATCGCGGCCATCTGCCAGCAAGCTGGCATTGACCCCGCACAAGTCGCTCAGATCATGCACGGTACCACTGTCGCGACCAACGTCATTCTTGAAGGCAAAGGCGCGCGTGTCGGTCTGATCACCACCGAAGGCTTTAAGCAGATCTTGCACCTTGCCCGCTCGCAGACGCCGGGGCCGTTGGCGGGCTGGATGATCATGATTAAGCCGGAACCGCCCGCAACACTGGCCGATACCCGCGAGGTATCCGAGCGTATGAGTGCGCGCGGCGAGGTCGTGCGCCCACTCGATGAGGCCCAAGCCGAAGCGGTGATGCGCGAGCTGGTCGATTCGGGCATCGAGTCGCTGACGATTTCGCTGATCAATTCGTATGCTAACCCCGATCACGAGCGCCGCCTGAAGGCGATTGCCCAGCGCGTCGCCCCTAACTTGCCAGTAACTATCTCGTATGACGTGCTGCCGGAGTTTCGCGAGTACGAGCGCACGCTCACCGCAACTATGAATGCGTATGTCAAACCAAAAGTCAAGACCTACGTTCACAACCTTGATCAGCATCTGCGCCAGCAGGGGGTGCAAGCCAAGCTCAACATTCTCCGTTCGGATGCCGGCCTGATGACTGCCGAGACGACTGAGGAAAACCCGGTCTATACGCTGCTCTCTGGCCCCTCAGGTGGCGTAGCTGGCGCATTGCACATCGCCATCCGCGCCGGGTATCCCAATATTCTGACCTTCGATATGGGCGGCACTTCAACCGACGTCTCGCTCTGTATGGGTGAGCCGAATATTGCCCGCGAGACGGTGCTCGGCTACTTCCCGGTGAAGGTGCCGTCGGTGGATGTGCGTTCGGTTGGCGCTGGCGGCGGCTCAATTGCCCACGTGCCTTCGCTTACTCGCGCGTTGCGGGTTGGTCCTCAAAGCGCCGGGGCAGTGCCCGGCCCGGCCTGTTATGGCAAAGGCGGCACTGAACCGACCGTTACCGATGCGAATCTGGTCTGTGGCTACTTGCCACCAAGCATTCTTGGTGGTGCGATGCAGCTCGATATATCGGCAGCTAAAGCGGCAGTGCAGAAAATCGCCGATGCGACTGGTTTGAGCTTGATGGACGCTGCCGAGGGAATCTTGCGCATCGTCAACGAGAATATGTTCGGCGCACTGCGGCTGGTCAGTGTCCAACGCGGCTTCGATCCGCGCCAATTTGCTTTGATGGCCTTCGGCGGGGCCGGCCCGCTCCACGGCAACGCGCTGGCCGAATTGCTTGGCTGCTACCCGGTGATCGTGCCGCCTGCCCCCGGTCTGCTCTGCGCGCTTGGTGATCTCAGCGCTGATTACCGTGACGAGTTTGCCCGTACCTACATCCGCACGGTCGATCAGGTAGATCAAGCAGAGATGGTCGGCATACTGCGCGAACTGGGCCGCGAAGCCCGCGCTATGCTCGCCGCCGAAGCTATTCCGCCCGCCCGCCAAGAGATTCGCTACTTCGTTGATATGCGTTACTACCGCCAAGGCTACGAGATGCCGATTGCGGTCAGCGAGGCTGAGTTTGAGCAGGACTTAATCCCGTTACTGGTACAACGCTTTAACGAGCTGCACGACCGCACCTACGGTTTTATGCTCGACAGCAACGTCGAGATCGTCAATCTGCGCGCGGTTGGTATTGGTCGGGTAACGAAAGTTGAATTACCTGAAGCCGAGCCGGGTGATGCCGATGCTAGTAGCGCCTACACTGGCGAACACCAGATCTACCGCCACGGCGAATGGATCACGGCCAAGCTCTACGACCGCAACAAGCTGCGCCCCGGTATGCAGGTCGAAGGCCCGGCCATTATCACTGAAGTTGACAGCACGACGGTGGTGCTGCCCCATCACACTGCGACCGTTGATCGCTATTTCAACCTGTTGATCAATCGCAGCTAAACGCCGGTGCGGCGTTGTGCCAAGACGAAAAACGAGGAACAGCTATGGCGACCAATCTCAAAATCGCGTCGATCCCTCAGATCGAGATCGATCCGATCACGCTCGATATTATCGAAAACGCGCTCAAGAATACCCGCTATGAGATGGACGCGGTGCTCTACCGCACGGCGATGAGTCCGGTTATTCGCGAGCAGCACGACCAGTTTCCGATGATTACCGACCCGCATGGGCGGATGATCGTCGGCCAGTTCGGTTCGTATATCGCCGGTCTGCTCGATAACTGGGATCAGACAATCGAACCCGGCGATGTCATTTTGCTCTCGGATCCCTACCTCTGCGGCGGCGCGATCAGCCACATTAACGACTTGCTGGTAATGTTGCCGATCTTTTACGGCGAAGGGGAGAATCGTGAGCTGATCGGCTGGGCGAGCATGTTTGGTCATGCCCAAGATGTCGGCGGGCCGCTACCCGGCTCGCTGCCCACCAACGCCACCACCATCTTCGGTGAAGGGTTGCGGCTGCCGCCGGTCAAAATCTACGAACGTGGCAAGCTCAACCGGGCCGTACTCGACATTATGCTGAACAACGTCCGCCAACCCGAAATGAACCGCGCCGACCTGATGGCAATCATCGCCAGTTGCCGCACTGCCGAAAAGCGGGTGATCGAGCTGTGTGACCGCTTCGGCAAAGATGTCTATCTGGCTGCCACCCAAGCCTTGCTCGACCGCACTTATCGGGCGATGAAAGAGCTGATCATGCGCAATTTGCCTGAAGAGCCGCAGTCGTTTGAGGATTATGTCGATGACGATGGGCTGGGCAACGGGCCGTTCAAGATGAAGTTGACCATCTGGCGGCAAGGCCACGAAGCCTACTTTGATTGGACGGGCACCGATCCGCAAGCGATGGGGCCGATCAACTTCTACCTCAATGAGTCGATGTTCAAGATGTTCATCGGCGTCTACCTAATCATGGTCTTCGACCCGCAAATCCTGTTCAACGACGGCTTCTATCCGCTGCTGCACGTCACTATGCCCAAAGGCAGCCTCATCCAACCCGAATTTCCGGCGGCGCTAGGATGCCGCACCCATGCCCTCACCCGCTTGTTCGACGTGCTCGGCGGAGCGTTGGCCAAACGCGCACCAGAGTTTACCACCGCCGCCGGTTATGGTACTTCGCCTTACCTGCTCTATTCCGGCTACGACAAAGACGGCGAGTTCTTCTATCTGATGGAAATCAACTACGGCGGGATTCCCGGTCGTCCGATTGGTGATGGAATGGATGGGCATTCGTGGTGGCCGCTGTTTACTAACATCCCCACCGAATACCTTGAGAGCTACTACCCGATCCGGATCGAGCGTTACACCAGCATCATAGATTCGGGTGGCGCCGGTTTCCACCGCGGCGGCAACGGCATCGAGAAGGTCTACACCTTCCTCGAACCGGGCGAAATCTCGATCCACGACGACCGCTGGCTGACGCCGCCGTGGGGCAACGTCGGCGGCAAACCGGGCAGCCGGTCGAGCAAGTTGCTGGTGCGCACCGATGGCAGCCGGCAGGTGCTGCCGAGCAAATGTGACCAAATCGCCGTCGAACCGGGTGATCAACTGATTTACCGCACTGCCGGCGGCGGTGGTTGGAAAGACCCGCTCACTCGACCCGCTGAAGCGGTGCAGCGCGATGTGCGCTACGGACTAGTCAGCCGGGAAAAGGCGCTGAACGACTACGGTGTTGTCCTGACCGATACGCTAGAGATCGATGTTGCCGCCACCGAAGCCAAACGTGCCGAGCTGGCCGCCGCGCGCGGCGAGATCAAAGGCTTCGACTTTGGCCCACCGCTCGAAGAGCTACTGGCGAACGCCGAAGCCGAGACCGGCTTGCCTGCGCCGCGCAAACCGCAACCGGTGCGGTGGGCGATGGCTCGCGCCGCCCGTCGCGAACGCATGGCGCAAGTTGCCGCTCAACGCGAAGTGACGGCAGATTAAGGTAGAGTTGGGGCGACGCATGCGTCGTCCCAACCATTCTGAGGATTATAGTGTGATGACACCGTTTGACCACCTTGCCGATGACTACCGTCAACACGGGTTAGCTGGGCGGGTTGGCTTTGGCGAACGACCGGCGCTGCTGGTGATCGACTTCATCAAAGCCTACACCACCCCCGGCTCGCCGCTATACGCTGCTCCCGGCGTACCGGATGCGGTGCGCGCCAGTCAGCCGGTGTTAGCCGCAGCCCGTGTTGCCGGCATCCCGATCATCTACACCACCGTCGCTTACGCACCCGATGGCCGTGACGGTGGTATCTTCGTCCAAAAGGTACCGGCGCTACGCCAACTTACCCACGACTCGCCGCTCATTGCAATTGTTGACGAACTCCATCCGCAAGGGAATGAACTCGTCATCGAAAAGAAATATGCCAGCGCCTTTTTCGGCACCCATCTCGCTGCCACGCTCACTGCACTGCGGGTCGATACCATCATTATGATTGGCTGCTCAACCAGCGGCTGCATCCGGGCTAGTGCCGTTGATGGCATGCAACACGGCTTTCGGGTGATCGTGCCCCGCGAATGCGTTGGCGACCGCGCCCCTGAACCGCACTTTGCCAATTTATTTGATATCGATGGCAAATACGGTGACGTGGTTGCGGTTGATGAGGTATTGGCGTATTTGCGTCTATCAACGCCATAAAACCATTACATTGTAACAATGAACTATCATTGCAGCCATCGTAGAACCTGAACCCTTAAACAGATAACTCCTGTAGCGCGATATTCGGTTCATCCTGCTCCATTCACGTAATATATTTCTTCTTGACTTTATGCAAAGATAGTATTATCATGGAGGGTACGGCATCTGCTTCAATGCCGACATTTTGTGTTCCTCATAGAAAGTGTACGGTCTTAAGCGATGAGCCACCGCTATCGCTGGATCTTTCTGGCCGGCGTGGTCGTCGCGCTCAGTGGTTGTCTGTCAACATTACCGACAACAATGGACGTGAACGGGCCATTGCCGGCTACCTTGCCACCACTAGCGCAAACCTTGCGCGCCACGATAGGGCCGACAAATCTTGTGCCGGCGCAGGAAGCTGCTGTGCCTGCAAGCACAATGACTGCGACCGCAGCGATTATTGTTGCAACACCGCCACCAGTCACCACAGCGCCGCCCACACCCACCTTAGTGCCAGCGCCAACCCTCGTCTTACCAACGTTGCCGGCATTATCGAGCGAAGAACGTTGGCGATTGCAACAGCTCAATCGCCAAATCTTTGCCGAACCACGTTTATATACAACGAAACGCAGTGAATTGTACTGGTACGATCCAGTTAATCAACAATCAGTATTAATCGGTATCATAAATGGTGAATTTATGGCACAAGCCACATTCACCTTCCGCGAAAATAATCAGCTATCTCTTGAAGTACCATACCATATCAACCATTCTTATGGACTTTCCTCCCTCTCTCCTGCGTTAATCGAACGTATTCGCACCGCAGGATATGATGAATGGATTGAGACGTTCGTCTTTTTAACGCCTGATGTGCAAGCCAAAGGCTGACGGTTTCGCAGTTACCGGGTTACGAACTGGTTAGGAAATGGTTGTATAATCTTTTCGGTTTGGTCACTTTTGATAGTTCTACAGCTATAGTTTAGCAAGGAAGAAGGAACCGCCGTGAGCAGTCGCTATCTTGAAATGGTGCGTGGACAACGCCGCCGAGGCGGCTGGCAATTCACCTCAAAATCGTTGCTTGCCATCCTCGCGTTCATCGCTATGATTGGCTCTGCGGTCTATTGGTGGGGTGTCCAGAGTCAATTAACCGGCAATTGGATTATTGCTGCGGCATACACCGCAATTCTGGTGTTAGCGCCACCGAGCCTCATGTCGTTCCTCATCCCATGGTCGCCGGGTGGGATGCTCTTGCAAAAAATCAACGCAAAGACGTGGGGCTATGTCGCGGTCATGATCGCCGCGCTCTACCTTGTCTATTATTCGTTTGAAATTCAATGGACATGGTGGGCGTCGCAGCCGGTTGTCCAAAGTACCGGATTAGTCGTCCAACAGGTATTGATTGGCATTATCGGCTTTATCATTATTCCTGCGCTCTTGTGGACTCCGGTGACCTCTGAGGAGCTGGTTGAGCAAGTGCGCCAAGCCCATCTGGTGCGTCGCTACGAACTGCAAACACAGGCTGATATTGCCATTCTGCGCGCGACGCTCCTGCGTGCGCAAGAGAAGGCGTTGATCGGGTTTGCGAATCTGACCGTGCAAGAGCGTGAGGAATTGGCCGCCGTGATGCGTGGATTGGTCAAAGGCATTGACGCAACCCTGCGCGATATTGGCGAGAGCGTCAAGACCGTGAGCGGGGCAACTGTTCCGTTCAATAGCCTTGAAGACAATGAGGATATCCAGAAGTACCTCGATTTTGTCGCCGAAACGCTGACCGAAAATTCCCTGCTGCCTCGCCGCTCATCTACCACTGGCCAGCACGAAGCGGCAACCCGCCAACTTTCGACTCGCGAAGATGAGGAGTACTACGAAGATGACCGGCGTACACGCGCATTGCGACAACGCTAGTTAGGTGGGACTATGCGCGGCTACCGTTTCACCACCGATGACCGCCTACCCGAACGCGACTTGCAAGAGCTAGCCGATGAGCTGGCGATCCAGTTGCATTATGCGCTCGGCGAGCGCGTGTTTCTGTTGCCGCGTGCCGATGTAGCTGAGTTGATTTGGCCGTATATCGAAGACCTCCATCCTGATGACCAGAATGATGTTGTCTGGCTGGTGTGGCATCTGTTCCAAGAAGCGCATGAGCTGGACGAAGAGTAACCCGCCTTCATCATGACTACGGTTCGCCGGTTGGGGATTTATGGAGGTACGTTCGATCCGATCCATTTCGGTCATTTAGCCATTGTCGAAGAGGCGCGCTGGTTTTGCCGACTCGATCAGGTGCTCATTGTTCCTGCCGCAGCTCAACCGCTGAAGGAAAGCCATCTCGCTGCTGCTCATCACCGGCTGGAGATGGTGCGGTTAGCGTGCGCCGGCAACGACGCACTGGTCCCATCGTCGCTCGAACTTGATCGTCCGCCGCCCTCGTATACGATTGATACGTTGCGTGTATGCCGGGAACGGTACGGCCCAGAGGTTGAGCTGTTTCTGATTATCGGCGCTGATGCCGCCACCGATTTGCCGCGCTGGCGCGAACCTGACCAGATCGCACACCTCGCTCACCTCGTCGTGGTCGAGCGTCCCAATTATACGTTTGACCACGAATCGCTCGTTGCAGCAGTGCCGGCAGTACGTGATCGTATGATTGTCCTTGCCGGGCCACAACTCGCTATTTCCAGCACTGATCTGCGCCAGCGCCTCGCCACCGGTCGCCCGGTACGCTACCAGTTGCCTGATGCTGTACTGGCTTATGTGAATCATCACCGGTTATATCAAATTGAGGAATAACGCCCCATGGCCGACGATGCCGAGCGCCTCTTGAGCGAGACCGCCGCCGCGTGGAAGCTTGCGCTCAATGAGCGTCAAATCGCCCAATTTCATCGCTATCTCGACGAACTGATCGTCTGGAACGACCGCTTTAATCTCACCGCAGTGCGTGACCGCATCGCTATGGTGCGCCGCCACCTGCTCGATTCGCTGTGGCTGGCCCGTGATTGGCAATCACAACCGGCCAACCTGCTCGACATTGGCAGCGGGGCCGGCTTCCCGGCGCTGCCGATCAAAATTCTCTATCCAG
The DNA here is from genome assembly GCF_938091255.1 of uncultured Chloroflexus sp. Taxonomy (NCBI): domain Bacteria; kingdom Bacillati; phylum Chloroflexota; class Chloroflexia; order Chloroflexales; family Chloroflexaceae; genus Chloroflexus; species uncultured Chloroflexus sp. The sequence continues at coordinate 38,825 of NZ_CALLJH010000027.1, read as the reverse complement.
AACTGCCAGTCACGTTAGTCGAAGCTACCGGCAAGAAGGCTGAGTTCTTGCACCACATGATTGATTGTCTCGAACTGGACGGCGCGCGCGTGCTGAATGAACGGATCGAAACAGTAGGACGCGATCCCGCCGAACGCGATCAGTACGACGTGGTGACGGCCCGCGCTGTCGCCGAGCTGCGGGTACTGGTGGAATACGCCTTGCCGCTGTTGCGGATTGGCGGGAGATTGCTTGCGCCCAAAGGCCGCGATCCCGAGGCCGAAATTGTCGCGGCGCGCAACGCACTGGCCCTGCTCGGCGGCGAAATAAGTCTCTGTCAGCCGGTAGATATTCCCGGTGAAGAGCGCCGCAGTCTTGTGATTGTGACCAAAATCGCCCCCACTCCTGACCGTTTTCCGCGCGCGATTGGCATACCGGCCCGCCGGCCACTGTGAACAGGCGTAGAGACAAACAAATAGTTGTCTCTTTGGCACATCCGCATGCGCTGATGCAGTATTCATGCAACTTCTTGACCTCTCCACACGTACAGATCAACGGTTGTGGATGACGGATCGACATGCTATGATGTAAACAGTGTTTCCGTTGCAGCAAGTCCGCAGCCTTGGTCATCTGTCCGAACATCCAAAGGAGGAGCATCCATGTCCATTCTCGGTCGTATCAAGGATCTGATCAGCGCCAACATCAACGCCATGCTAGACAAAGCGGAGGACCCGGAGAAGATGGCGAATGAATACTTGCGCCAACTGACTAATGAGCTGTATGAGGCTCGTACCGGTGTCGCCCAAGCTATGGCCGATGAGACTCGGCTTGAACAACGCCGTATTGCTGCCGAAGGTGAGGCCGAGCAATGGCAGATCAAGGCCGAGCGAGCGTTGCGCGCCGGTGATGAGGCGCTGGCCAAGGCGGCGCTTGCCCGCAAGGTGCAGGCTCAGAAGCTGGCCGAGCAGTACCGTGCCCAAGAGAAGGCTCAGGAAGAGCAGGTAGAGGCCTTACAGCAAGCGTTGATCGATCTCGAAACGCGGATCGCTGAGGTGAAGGCACGCAAAGAGCTGATCATCGCCAAGAAAAACCGTGCCCAAACCCAAGAAGCAATTCAACGCACCGCCAATTCGATTGGTCGTGTCAGCGCACTTGATAAGCTTGATCAACTGGAAGAGAAGGTTGATGACCGCTTGGCCCGGGCTGAGGCAATGGCAAAGCTCGAAGGTGACTCGCTTGAGGCTCGTTTTCGCAACCTTGAGAAGGAGACCGAGGTTGATAGCGAACTGGCTGAGCTGAAGCGCAAGCTGGGATTGAGCTGATCGGATAGCGAGGGGCGGGTGTCAAACCTGCCCCTACACCTACCCCGTCTCTATACCGCCGGCTCGTAGCAAGCGCGGCAGCGTGCCTCGTACATATCAAGACCGCCCACAACAATTGTTGGCGCATTGGCCGGGGCAGGTTTGCCGTCGATCAAACGCTGTGAGCGCGTCGCATACGCGCCGCACTTAACGCAGATCGCGTACAGTTTATCAACTTGCTCGGCCATGGCCAGTAAGTGCATCATCGCTGGAAACGGCTCGGCGCGGTAATTGAGATCGAGGCCGGCCACAATCACCCGCGCGCCACGGTCGGCGAGCCATTGGCAGCCACGCACCATCTCGGCCGGATCGTCATCAAACAGATGCAATTCATCAATCGCCACGACATGCACATCTTGGGCATAGGCCAAAATCTCACGCATTGTTGCCACTGTAATCGCCTCTAGCCGGCTGCCGCTATGGCTAGCTACCTGCCCCTCGGCATAGCGCGTATCCATCCGCGGCGTAAAGATCCGGTACGACTGGCGGGCAATCCGCACTTGCCGCATCCGCCGGATCAGCTCTTCGGTCTTGCCACTGTACATGCAGCCGCAAATAACCTCGATACGGCCGCCATCGCTCGGACGGGTCATTACTCCTCCTGAAATGATCATATGCTAGGCTAAGTAGGGTACACTGTACATACGCCATCGGTAAGGGGAATCATCATTCACCCTTGCCGTTTCGCTCTTGCGGTCGCCTTTCTCGGCTACCGTTAGCTTGCGGAGTATACCATATATGTCACGCCAGACAGAAGACGAACGCCTGCTGCGCACCGATCCGTACCGTCACCCGCACGATTTTACCCATACCGACACGTGGCGCGTGTTGCGGATTATGGGTGAATTTGTGGAAGGATTCGAGAATATGGCCGGGCTTGGCCCCGCCGTCTCGATCTTTGGTTCGGCCCGTATTCCACCAACCTCACCCATCTATTTGGCAGCGAGTGAAACGGCCCGCTTACTCGCGCAGGCCGGCTTTACCATCATCACCGGCGGCGGCCCCGGCCTGATGGAAGCGGCTAACAAAGGCGCGCGCGCCGGTGGCGGGCGCTCGGTTGGCTGTACGATTGAATTACCATTTGAAGCAGGCGCTAATCCCTTCGTTGATCTTGAAGTGCGGTTTCGCTACTTCTTCATCCGCAAAATCATGTTCGTCAAATATGCCCATGCCTTTGTCATCTTTCCCGGCGGCTTCGGCACGCTCGATGAACTATTTGAGGCCTTAACCTTGATCCAAACGGGCAAAATCCACGATTTCCCGATTGTGCTGTACGGCTCAGAGTTTTGGCAAGGTATGATCGATTGGGCGCGCCATACGCTGCTCACCAGCGGTACGATTGCGCAATCCGATCTCGACCGTTTGCAGGTGCGCGACGATCCGCAACAGATTTGCGACCTGATTGTACAAGCTCATCAGCACCGGCAGAGAGGCGGCGATCCGTGGACGCGCTAACGTGGCCAGCGGATGACGAATTGTGTGCATTGCTGCGCCGCTATTATCAAGGTGACGCGGGCCTTTGGTCGGAAATTTTGGCCCGCGTCGAACAAGAATTGCGCCTACGCCAATTGCCGCCCCTCCCGCGCCACGTGCGGTTCCGGCGCATCGGCGATGGCTATGTGGTGGTGATTACGCCGGCGGGGGCATAGACGCCCGCTGTGACACACCTTACGTCGCCGCCGGATACCCGCCGCGTTCGAGGTATTGCCGGCGGTAATAGTCCATGTACTCACCGGATTTGATTGGTCGCCACCACGCCTCGTTCTCGACAAACCAACGCACGGTCTTTTCCAACGCTTCATCAAAAGTATGGCGCGAACGCCACCCCAATGCGCGCAGTTTCGAGCAATCGAGCGCGTAACGCCGATCATGGCCGGCCCGGTCAGCAACGTGCTGGATCAAGCTGTACGGCTTACCAAGAATATCGAGTATCTTGCGCGCCATCTCGATATTCGGTGTCTCGACTTCGGTGCCAACGTTATACACCTCGCCAAGTTGGCCTTTGTGCAGCACGATATCGATTGCCTCACAGTGATCAAGCACGTATTGATAATCGCGCACTTGTAATCCGTCTCCGTAGATCGGCAAGGGGAGATTGTCAATGGCATTAGTGGTAAAGAGTGGCACAGCCTTTTCGGGGTAGTGGTATGGGCCGATATTGTTTGAGCCGCGCGTGGTGGTCACCGGCACGCCATACGTGACGTAGTACGCATAGACAAGATGCTCGGCCCCAGCCTTGCTGGCCGAATAGGGGCTGCGCGGTTCGAGCGGATCACCCTCGCGTGAGCGATGCGGCGCCGGGATCGCGCCGTACACCTCGTCGGTGCTGATCTGATGAAAGCGCTCGAGTTTTAGTTCGCGCGCCACCTCTAGCAACGCCCACGTGCCGTTGACATTGGTGCGCACCACCGCGTCAGGGGCCATAATCGAGCGATCAACGTGGGTCTCGGCGGCAAAATTGATGATGGTATCAATATCATAGGCGCGCACCGCTTCACGCACCGCATCAATATCACAAATATCACCGCGCACAAACGCAAAGCGCGGATCGTTGGCGACCGGCGCCAGATTAGCCAAATTGCCGGCGTAGGTCAGTTTGTCGTAGACGACGATACGATAATCGGCATACTTGCCCAGCATATAGTGAACAAAGTTGCTGCCGATAAAACCGGCCCCGCCAGTCACGAGCAGATGTCTCATAGGAGATCCAATCCCTTTCACTGCATAACGTTCGCGCAACCAACGATAGCATCTTGCTGCAACTGCTATCTTGATACAAACGCCGAAGGTCTGCGCCAACCGGCTTGTGCTATCGCTTGGCGGCAATCATATCTACTTACAGACAACGTTACAGACAATAGCACATGAGAATGAATAGGCAACCAGTCTTGCCGGCCACATAGATTACGCTTCTGTAAAGATGCGGTTTTTGGCCCGCGATTCGGTTGCCATACGCTCTTTGTAAGCTTGCACTTGCGCCAACAAAGCCGGATCGGCGCTAGCCAGAATCTGCACAGCGAGCAAACCAGCGTTGCGACCATTACCAATCGCAACCGTGGCAACCGGTACCCCTGCCGGCATCTGCACAATCGAGAGCAGCGAGTCGAGGCCGTTGAGCGCTTTGCTCGGCACCGGAACACCGATCACCGGCAACGGCGAATAGGCGGCAATCATGCCGGGCAAATGAGCCGCGCCGCCGGCCCCGGCAATGATGACCCTGATACCGCGCTGGTGCGCGGTGATGCCGTATTCGGCCATATCGAGCGGCGTGCGGTGCGCTGAGACAACCCGCGCTTCGTAGGGAACGCCAAACTCGCGACAAACATCGATTGCGCCTTGCATCGTTGGCAAGTCGCTGTCACTGCCCATAATGATACCCACGAGCGGATGATCAGACATAGCGCTTCCTCGTCTCGATTCGTCACGATGGCATCGCCACCAGCGCAGCGGCGCGACGAGCAATCGTTTCGGCTTCAGCCAAGGTATCTGCCAACGCGGTAATATGACCCATCTTGCGCCCGACTCGCTCTTCGCGCTTGCCATAAAAGTGCATGTGCGCACCGGGAACCGCCAGCGCCTCGATGATTGCGCTGGTATTGATAGGGCCGTTGCGCTGGCCGAGCAGATTGACCATCACCGCTGCTGGCGCGCGCATCGCGGTCGAGCCAAGCGGCCACCCTAACACAGCCCGCAGATGCTGCTCAAACTGCGAGATGACGCAGGCTTCAATCGTGTAGTGGCCGGAATTGTGCGGGCGGGGGGCCAACTCATTGATTAGCACCCGGCCATCGGCCAGCGCAAACAACTCGACGCCAAAAATCCCCACCCCCTCGACCGCCTCAATCGCGGCCACCGCCAGTTCAGTCGCCAACGCGGCCATCGTCGGTTCAACCCGCGCCGGCGCGTAGACCACATGGCAGATATGATTCTGCTGCACCGTTTCGACCACTGGGTACACCGCCGTCGCGCCATCGCGCCGGCGCGCAACCATCACCGCCAATTCGCGGCTAAACGGCACCCATGCCTCAACCAACAACAGGCTGCCGCCGCGAGTAAGCCGTTCCCACGCTGGCGCGACATCAGCGGGACCGCGCAGCGTGGCATTGCCGTAGCCATCATAGCCATTGCGGCGCGCTTTGAGCACCAGCGGCCAGCCAAACTCTTTGGCAACCGCCAAGACCTCATCTGGCGCAACGACCGACCGGAACGGCGGCACCGCCAGCCCTGCCGCTGCCAATCGTTCCTTTTGCCACAACTTATCTTGCACCACGGCAACCGTCGCCGGGGCGGGCCAAACCGGCGTACCCAAAGCAACAACCCGCTCGAGCAAGCCGGCATCGATAAACTCGTTTTCTAACGTCACCAGATCGCACTGGCGGGCAAACGCAGCGAGCACCGCTTCATCTTCCCACGGCCCAACCACCGCATGCTGGGTATACCGCGCCGCCGGGCTATCTGGCACCCGCTCGCAGATCACGATTTCAATGCCTAAACTAATGGCTGCCTGCACCAGCATCTGCGCCAACTGGCCGCCGCCAAAAATCCCTACCCGCATAGCGCTTCTCACCACGAACTGATTAACCACGCTGGGTATAGTACCGTTAGAGGACTAGATGCGCAAGCGTATGATGAGCTCGCACGGGTCTATCGCTCTACACCAGCGTCCCATCCCATAGCACGGGTTGAGCAAGACTTCCCTCGCAGCTTATGTCATCCAGCCCACCCCTTCAAAGTCAGGCGCAAACTTCCGCTATAATACAACTGGTGACAACAACCTTCGCAAGGAGCATGGCCGTATGTCGATTTCTTCGCGCAGCAATCGCCGCCGTTCCAATCAACGCTCTAGCCCGGTACGCCGCCCGGTCGCCCGGTCGGTCGAACCGCCTGATTACAGCCGCGAGTATGCCGATGTCCGCCAAGACCTAATTTGGATCACAATCTGGGGCGGGCTGCTCACGATTGGGATGATTGCGGCTTCCTTCGTGCTGTAGCACCACCGATCACTGCCGCAAAGAAGGCAACTCGTCATAGGAGCCTTGCTTTGCGGCCATTCTCTCTATGACACCTATGATGAACAGCGCCGAAAACCGGTTGCGTAGCAAAGCCGCCCGGTTGCGCCACCTTGAGCATAAGCTATACAATGCACCACCCAACGGCTACAGCGTGATCGAACTCGCCAAACTGTGCGGCGTCAACCGGCGCACGATCTACCGCGATCTCGATACGCTGAGCGAAGCGGGGGTACCCATTTGGGAGCACCACGGCAGATACGGCCTCGATCGCAGCAAGTACCTCGCCACCATCCGACTTAACCTCAATGAAGCGATCGCGCTCTTTTTCGCTGCGCGGTTGCTCAGCCACCACAGCGACGAACACAACCCGCACATTGTTTCAGCGCTCGACCAGCTCGCTGCGGGTCTGCCCGACCAAACGATCGCCGGCCACATTGCCCGCTTGGCCGATATTGTGCGCCAGCGCCCGCCGGATCCGCATTACGTCACCATCCTCGAACTCCTCACCCGCGGGTGGGCTGAACGGCGCATGGTGCGCATCTGCTACCGCGCCCCCAACCGTCCGCTCACCGAACGCGACATTGCCCCCTATTTTCTCGAAGTGGTGCGCACGACGCCGGGAGTGTACGTGATCGGCTACGACCGGCTGCGCGATGACTTGCGCACCTTCAAAGTGGAACGGATCGAGCATGCCGAGCTGCTCGACGAGCAGTTCAGTATTCCAGCGGACTTTGACCCGTATACCCACTTAGCGCGGTCGTGGGAGGTGATGAACGAGGCTGAAGTGACGATTCACCTACGCTTCAGCCCGCAAGCTGCGCCGCGCATCCGCGAGACTCGCTGGCACCACAGCCAACAATTGTTTAACCATGCCGATGGCAGTTGCGACTTATGCCTGACCGTCGCCGGCATTCGCGAAATCTTAGGTTGGGTATTGAGTTGGGGAACTGAGGTGGAGGTGATCGAGCCGGAGGACCTACGGGCCGAGGTCATCAACCATGCCCGCCGCATATTAGATAAATACAAATAAGAGAGGGCGACGCGCGCGTCGCCCCAGCTATTTCCGAGACACCAACAACTATTCCGTCTCTTCGCCGTAAATTTCCTTCAGCAGGCTCTTCTTCTTTTCGGGCTGGCGGCCAGCGCGGCGCGCTTCGCGCTCGGTCTGCCGCTCTTGAGCGACATTCAACCGGCGCATAAAGCGATCAACTTGGCCGGCGGTATCGACGATACGCTGTTCACCGGTGTAAAACGGATGGCAGTTGGCACAAATCTCCACCCGCAGATTTGGGCGGGTCGAACCGATCTTCCACACCGTCCCGCAGGTTGTGCAGACGATGCCATCGGTATAGTACTTGGGATGAATACCCTGTTTCACCGTCGTATCCTCTCTAATTGGCAGCGGACTCGGCAGACGCAACTGGGATCACGCTGACCATCTTCTGGGTGCGCGAATAGTGGCCGAACTGCACCACGCCATCAACGAGGGCGTAGAGTGTCCAGTCGCGGCCAACGCCGACATTCTCACCCGGCTTGATTTTGGTGCCGCACTGGCGCACGATAATATTGCCGGCCCGAACCAGCTCGCCGCCGAAGCGCTTGACACCGCGCATTTTCGGATTGCTGTCGCGCCCGTTGCGCGAGCTGCCTACACCTTTTTTGTGTGCCATTGTTCAAGCTCCTCTAGGCGACGATCTCGCTAATGCGAATTTTGGTATAGCGCTGGCGATGGCCGGTGCGGCGGCGATAGCGCGTCTTGTTGCGGTAGCGGAACACGACAATCTTGTCGCCCTTCTGCTCACCCAATACCTCTGCCCGCACCACAGCACCCTCGACCAGCGGCGAGCCAACCTTTACCTGCTCCGCGTCGCCCACCAACAGCACTTCACCTAGCTCAATCTGGCTGCCCGGCTCGGCGCTGATCAGGTCGATGGTCAGGACTTGGCCCGGCTCGACACGGTATTGCATACCACGGTCACGAATAATCGCATACACGGTCTTCTTCTCCTTGGGGCGACGCACGCACTGCGTCGAGACAACATGAAAACAGAGCGGTTGCACCGCCCTTTGCCTTGCGTAGTATAGCAAAGGGTTGGCGTAGTGTCAAACGCCGTTCGCTACTCGCTGCGCGCAATCCGAGCCATCTCCTCGCACGCGCGCAAGGCGGCGATCCGCGCCCAACCGAGCGACGCATTAGCGCCAATTGCCAGCAACAAGATCAGGTCATCAACCGACGCCATAATGATGTTTTGATCTTGGCCCTCGTGAATAACCAAATGGCCGGGACGCTGCTGACCCAAATGGCGGCCAATCTCGGCCAGCGCCAGCGTGTTGCCGGCAGCCAGCGCCGCCACTACCGTGACGTTAATATCGCGCCGCCGGCTCCAATGGCTGAGCACCAACCCGCTCATATCGGCCAAAATCGCACACTGCACATCGGGCGCTAGCGCCAAATCCTTCAACGCCTGCCGCATGCGTTCAAGCTGGGCTTCCGAATAGCTACGCCCGCTTCGACCGGGCTGGTTGGGCGTCAGCCGCATTGCTACCGCCGAGTTCACCGCTGGCGGCGACTGGCGAGCACGCAAGGCGGCCAGCCGCTGACTAAACCGGCTGCCGCTGGCCGGTTCGGCTGATTGCGCTTCGGGACGGCTTGATCCCACCGGCTTGATCGGATCGAGCAAGGTGGTCGCTGCTAACCGCAATTGTTCGGCAGTGGCCGGCTTGGTCAACACGTAGTCGATCTGCAATTCGGCTTTGAGTTGCGGCGACAAGTCTTCGGGGCTAATGGTAAACACGACCACTGCCGTGCTCGGATCGAGCTGGCGCACCCGCTGGATCAACTCGATCCCATTCATACCCGGCATGCGGAGATCGGTGAATAACAGATCGACTGGCTGGCGCGAAATGTGCAACAGCGCAGCCTCCGCCGAAGAGACATCGCTCACTTCATACGGCGTATCATCGGTGAGCGCCAACGCCACCAACCGGCGAATGTTTGGATCATCATCGACAATTAAAATGCGCTTGGGCATACCTGCTCCGGCGAACGCAACGCCGCGCCTGTCTCGGCGCGGCGGCGGCATGGACGTCGTGCATCTTATAGTATAGCTTTTTTGAGCGAACTTGTCGCCGGGTCAGAAGTACTACTTTTTTCCCCAGACACCGTAGCCGGCAGATTTTGCGCCTACCACCGAGTTGCCGATCGGCAGAGACCACTTCCTGTGGTGGCGCTCCGGAGCGTCATTCATCGACGATCCGGATATGCAGCTCTTTCAACTGGCGCTCATCAACCGGCGATGGCGCGTTGGTCATCAGATCGACTGCTTGCTGCGTCTTGGGGAAGGCCATCACTTCGCGGATAGTCGGCTCGCCAGCCAAGATCATCACAAGCCGATCGATACCGGGAGCGATCCCACCGTGGGGTGGCGCGCCATACTCAAACGCTTCCAGCATGTGACCAAATTGCGCCTGCGCCTGTGCCTCACTGATGCCGAGCAGCGAAAAGATCTGTTGCTGCACATCACGGCGATGGATACGGATGCTACCACCGCCCGCCTCATAACCATTGAGGATCAGGTCGTAAGCCTTAGCCCGCACTTTGCCCGGATCGGTTGCCAACAGCGGCAGGTCTTCGTCTTTGGGTGCGGTAAAGGGATGGTGAACGGCATCCCAGCGCTGCTCGTCCTCGTTCCATTCTACCAGCGGAAAATCGATGACCCACGCAAAGCAGAGCGTGTCGGGATCGGCAAGGTTCAGCCGTTCGGCCAGATTGCGGCGCAGCTTGTCGAGTGAGGCAGCAACCACCGCCGGCTGATCAGCGACGATCAACAACAGATCGCCGGGTTGCGCTGCCATACGTTGGGCAATCGCCTCGAACTCGCCGGGAGCAAGGTTTTTGGCAAAGCTTGAGCGGACTTCGCCACCATCAGCGGGTAGAACGGCCCATGCCAACCCTTTCGCACCGCCAGCGCGTGCCACCTCGGCCAGCTCGTCGATCTGCTTGCGTGAGAAGGTTGCACACCCCGGCGCGCGAATCCCTTTCACCTGACCGCCGGTGACCAACGCACTGCGGAACACTTGGAACGGCGTCTCGGCTAGCAGATCGCTCAGATTGACTAATTCGAGGTCGTAGCGCAGATCGGGCTTATCGGAACCGTAGCGCTCCATCGCTTCAGCATAGGTGAGGCGGCGGAATGGCGTCGGCAGATGCTTGTGCGGCGTTATCGTGCGACACAGCGCAGTAAAGAGCCGCTCGATCAGATCGAGCACATCTTCCTGATCGACGAAGCTCATCTCCATATCGAGCTGGGTAAACTCAGGCTGGCGATCGGCGCGCTGATCTTCATCACGGAAGCAACGGGCAATCTGGAAATATTTATCGTAGCCGGCGACCATCAGCAACTGCTTGAGTTGCTGCGGGCTTTGCGGCAGGGCATAAAACTTGCCCGGATGCAAGCGCGAAGGTACTAAATAGTCACGCGCCCCTTCTGGAGTTGATTTGATCAAGATCGGGGTCTCGATCTCAAGAAAACCCTCGTTATCAAGAAAATCGCGGATAAACTTGACCACGCGATGGCGCAAGATCAAGTTACGCTGCATCCGCTCGCGGCGCAGGTCAAGGTAGCGATACTTGAGGCGCACCGCTTCATCTTCGCCACCTTCTTTGGCAATATAGATCGGCGTCGTGCGGGCCGAGTTCAGGATATGCGCTTCAATCGCAGACACTTCGATCTCGCCGGTGGCAATTTCAGGATTGACAGCTTCGGCAGGGCGAATGCGCACCCGCCCACGCACCTGAATAACATATTCCGATCGCACTGTCTCGGCTACTTCATGCGCCGCCGGGTTAGCGCTATCAAATACGACCTGCGTGATACCGTAGCGATCGCGCAGGTCAATAAAAATAAGGTCGCCGTGGTCGCGCCGGCGATGCACCCAGCCGGCCAGTGTCACCTCTTGGCCAGCATGAGCGGGGCGCAACTCACCACAGGTATGTGAACGGTACATAGCCTCTCCTGCCGGATTGAAAGCGGCAACGAACGGTTAGCCGTCGCATTATAACATAGGCGCTCGCACCGCTTAGCCACCAATCTGATCGATCAGCGCCGTGAGCCACGGGGTGGTCACGCCAACCGGCAATTGCGCCAGCGCCTGCCGGGCAGCAGCCTGTTGTTCAACCAGCGCCGCCCGCGCTGCCGGCAACCCATCGCGACGGATGATCGGTACCGCGGCTGCAGTCGTTTCCGGTGACGGATGGGCAAAGAGTGCCTGCAACTCTGGCGCTGGCGCATCACCAGCGGCCAACACTAAGGCCAACGGTACATAACCGGCTTGCAGCAAGGCGCCATCTGCCTCAATATCACGTATCTCCTTGGCTAGCCGCCGGGCTAAGCCAAGCCGCAGGCCAAACTGTGCCGCCGATTCAAGCAATGGGTCAGCCAACCCACCGCACAATACCCCGGCCTGCGCCGCCGCCGCCAACAAGACCCCGGCCAACGCTTCCGCCCGCTGCCAATACGCCGCCAGCGCCGCCTCGTGCGGCGTCAAGCTGCTCACCGTCGTCAACTGGCCTTCACAGATCCGCATCACTGCCTGCGAATATAGACCAATAATGCGCGGATCGGGACTGCGCGCCATCTCTCCGGCAGCCAGTGCAAAGAGGTAATCGCCCACCATGAGCGCCACACCGTGATCCCACGCGCCGTTAGCCACCCGACCAGCGCGGCGGGCCTGCTCGTCGATCAGATCATCGTGCACGCGGGTCGCTGCTTCAATCAGTTCCACCGCTGCCGCGGCATGCGCCACCTGTTCGCCAGAACCATTCCCCAAGCGGGCAATGGCCAGCACAATCAACGCCCGCAACCGATCAGATGGATCGGTCATCAAATGGGGGCCAACCATAGAAATGACGGCTAGCCGCGCCCGCGTGCGCTCACGCAAAAGCTGCTCGACTAACAAGAAATCGTGATGTAATTCTGGTGGAACAGACCAGCTCATGGTTCGTTTCTTCGACTGCGCATGCGATTCCCTTTTGGAAAGATACGCCATCCGTTCGTCACTGTCAACCGCTTAAGCGGATAATGGTCGTAAGCGGCACTACCGCAGGCACTTTCCCCAGATCAGCGTTTGACACTTTCGGCTGTGCGGTTGACAATACAAGTGTCACCATTCTCAGTCTGAAACGGAGGTGGAGCGTGACATTCAACCCCTCTCGCCTCGGACGGGCCATCGGCATTACGATTGGCGCGGTCGCCGCCCTTGCTGGCGTGGGCGCCGTCGCTGCCCTGCGCCGTCCCTTGCCGCGCACCAATGGGCGGGCTAAGCTGCCCGGTCTGCACGCAGCCGTCGAAGTGCGCCGTGATCGTTGGGGAATTCCGCATATCTATGCGGATAACAACGAAGACCTCTTCTGCGCCCTTGGCTATGTGCATGCCCAAGACCGGCTCTGGCAGATGGAGCTGCACCGCCGGATCGGGCATGGCCGGCTAGCCGAGATCTTTGGCCCGATTGCGATCGACTCCGATCGCTTCATCCGCACGCTCGGCTTTAGCCGCATCGCCCGCCGCGAAGCTGCGTTGCTCGACGATGAGACGGCAACCTTGATGACCGCGTATTTGCGCGGCGTGAATGCCTGTATCGAGCAGATTGGCAGCCGGTTGCCGCTCGAGTTTACCATTCTCGGTTTCCAGCCACAGCCGTGGGAATTGGCCGATCTGCTGGTCTGGCCAAAGATGATGTCACTTAATCTCTCGACCAACTGGATGCAAGAGTTGTTGCAGGCGCAGATTGTGGCAACTGTGGGCACCGAGCGGGCCGTTGCACTCCGTCCGCGCTACCCCGAAGACGGCCCTTTGACGGTGCCGTCCGGTGCGCATTACACCGCCAATCTCGGCGCCGCCGCCCTGCAACTGGCTAGCGATGCCGCCCTCTTTACCGGCGAGACCGAGACGCCGCAAGGCTCCAATGCGTGGGTGGCAGCCGGCAAACGCACCACTAGCGGACGCCCTCTGCTGGCGAATGATCCGCATCTGAATGTGTCCTTGCCCAATCTCTGGTACCAAGTGCATCTCGAAGGCGGCGATTTTCACGTCGCCGGAGCGACCATTCCAGCCACCTGCGGCGTGATTATCGGCCACAACCAGCGTATTGCGTGGGGCGTGACCAACGCGCGTACCGATAACCAAGACCTCTTCATCGAGCAGTTCGATCCCGCTGACCCGCTGCGCTATCGCTGGCGCGATGAGTGGCTGACCGCCGAAGTCGTGCCAGAGACGATTACGGTCAAAGGGCAAGCAGAGCCAGTGGTAATCGATGTGCGTATCACCCGCCACGGCCCGATCATCGATCCGGTGGCCGGCACACTGCGCGGCGACCCCACCACGACCAGCGCCGAAACTACCGCCCTTGCCCTCCGTTGGACGGCGCTCGACCCCTCGCCAACCTTAATGCGTTCGGTACTGAAGCTTAACCGAGCCCAAAACTGGAACGAGTTCCGCGCTGCCTTGGCCGATTGGGATACGCCGCCCCAGAATTTCGTCTATGCCGATATTGACGGCCATATCGGCTATTGTTTGGCTGGCCGGTTGCCGATCCGCCGGCACAGTGACGGTATGCTGCCGGTGCCCGGCTGGAGCGGCGAGTATGAATGGGAGGGCATGATCCCATTTGAAGAATTGCCCAGCCAGCTCGATCCGCCGGGTGGCACAATTGTCTCCGCCAACCACCGGATTACCGGTGGTGAACAGCGCAATGCCCCCATCCATGGCTTTTGGCTCAACCCGTATCGCGCCCAACGTATCCAAGAGCTGCTCGATGCCACCAAACAACACGATGTGCGCAGCTTTGCCCGGATTCAGAATGATCTGCTGTCAGTGCCCGGCAAAAAACTTGTCGAACAGGTGGCGCGCCTGAACCTCGAACCGGGGATCGAGCAGCGAATCCGGGACATCCTTGTCGAGTGGGATGGCCAGCTTCACGCCGAGAGTGTCGCCGGCTCGATCTACGACGGGTTGCGTTACCATCTGCTCCGTATCGTCTACCAAGAACTCGCTAACTTGTTCCACGCACCGGCGGCGCTCGGATCGTTTAGTGTGTTGCCGGCTAACATTTATCTGGAATGCGCATTACCGATGGTGCTGGAACGCATGGCATCCCAACCGCTCGACCAACCTGACGAGTGGTTGGGCAATGGTCGCACGTGGGGCGGCGTGTTGCGTGCAGCGCTGGCCCGCACTGCCGCCGAGTTATCCGAACGGCTGGGTACAGATCTGGCTCGCTGGCAGTACGGGAAGATCCATAGCCTGACCTTGCGCCATCCGCTGGGGAGTGTGCCGGCGCTGACCCCGCTCTTCAACCGCGGGCCATGGCCGATGGGTGGCGATCTCGACACCGTTAACCATTGCTACATTCCGCGCGATATTGCCGGCATGACGATCTTCAATGCGCCATCGCTACGCTTTATTCTCGATCTGAGCGACTGGGACGCTTCCCGCGCCATTTTGCCCGCTGGTCAGAGCGGCCATCCGGCCAGTCCGCACTATGCCGATATGACTGATGCGTGGCGGGCCGGCGCGTATCATCCCCTGTTGTGGACGCGACCCGCCGTGGAGCGGTATACTGATGGAGTGTTAACCTTAACGAGTGAAGGATAATGGGATCCTGCAGACGCCGGTGAGCCTCACGCAATGGTCATTGCAAGAGTGCGGAGGGAGCCAACGATGCTGGCTCCCTACCTAGCTCATCAGCAACTGCTGCGCGGATCACGCCATCCAAAATCCGCTCAAGCATTGCCCGTCCCTGTAACCGGCAGCGCTGGCGCGCAGCCCTGTACGGAGCATGCTTACGTGACTGTTGAACCTCATCATGAACAGCATCTTCCAATTGATCGCTGATCTGGCCGATCAGCCGGTGTGGCTAGCTGGCGGCGCTGTGCGCGCGTTGCTGAGCGGGCAAACGCCGGTTGATCTCGATCTGGCCACCGCTGGCAGCGGCTTGGTGCTAGCCAAAACGATTGCTGATGCTAGCGGTGGCGCATTTGTCGCCCTCGATCGCGAACACGACACCGGACGCGCCGTGTTACCCGACGGGATCACGATTGATTGCGCGGCGCTCCGTGCTGCTGATATCGAGGGCGATTTGCACTTGCGCGACTTTACCATCAATGCGCTCGCTTTGCCGCTCGCGGCAGCGCTGGCTGGCGACTGGAGCGCGCTGATCGATCCGCTCGGAGGGCGTGATGATCTGGCCGCCGGTCGCCTGCGCCTCTGTGCACCAACCAGCTTGCGCGATGACCCGTTGCGCGTGGTGCGGGCTGGGAGGTTCCGCGCCACTCACCGGCTGCTCCCAGACCCCAACCTCATCGCGGCGGCACGCGAGGCGGCTCCGCTGCTCGTGAACGTTGCGATCGAGCGCATCCGCGACGAGCTGCTAAAGACATGCGATGGGCCGGCTGCCGCCGCCGGTCTGCGCCTGCTCGACGAGGTTGGCGCGTTGACGATCATCTTCCCCGAACTCGAACCGGCCCGCACCTGCGATCAGCCGCGGGTGCATTTTCTGCCGGTGTTAGCCCACATGCTCGAAACCGTCGCCGCGCTCGACTGGTTGATCGATGACGGTGATCCGCCGGTAGCGGTGCAGACGTATCCGCAGCTTAGCCGCGCACTGCCCTTTGCCGGCCAGTATCACGAGTTGCTCAACCAGCGCCGCGGCATCGTGCGACGCGCCGCATTGCTCAAGCTGGCGGCGCTCTTGCACGACAACGCCAAACCTCAGACGAAGGTCAGTCACCCCGATGGCACCGTGACCTTCTACGGCCATCAAAGCTTAGGCGCAGAAACGGTTGCGCAGATCGGGCGACGGCTACGCCTGAGCCGCGCTGATACCAGCTATCTGGTCAGCGTCGTGCGCGAACACATGCGTCCGGGACAAATGCGCGACAGCGAACAGTTGAGTGAGCGCGGGATCAATCGCTTCTTCCGCGACACCGGCGATGCCGGCCCCGACATTCTGCTGCACGAGTTGGCCGACCATGTGGCAACCCGCGGGCCATGGCTCGACCCGGCGGCATGGCAACGGCATCTGGCGTGGCTAGCGACGATGCTGGATCGATACTGGAACCCGCCAGCGCCGCCAGCGCCGCCACTCATTCGCGGCGACGAACTGATGGCGGCATTACAGATTGGGCCGGGGCCGGAAGTGGGGCGATTGCTGAAGGTGATCCATGAAGCGCAATTAGCGGGTGACATCCATACCGCCGAAGAAGCGCTAGCCTTAGCCCGCGCGCTGCGTCTTGCAGAGCGATAGCAAGCGGGATTATTGGGGCCGGCGCGGCAAACGGATCCGATCGGTCTGCTGGCGCTCGGCAGAAGGTGCGCGCTCATCCTCCAGCAAAGGCAGCAATGCCAGTGTCAGCGCAATCATCACGAACAGCACGATTGAGGGCAACAACGACAGCCAATCAGACATCAGACGCCTCCGGTACGATGGCGACAGCAGTAATAGGCGACCTCATCGTAACGGGAGAACTGGTGCACGAGAATGAAAATGATCTGATGTTATGCTGACAGACTATTTGCGCAACACGTCGCGCACAATCTGCTCGAGACGATCGAGTGGGAAGGGCTTGGGCAGATAGTAATCGATCCGCTGTTCGCGGGCGCGCTTTTCCAACTCAGGGGTAGCGTATGCGGTAATCATGACCACGCTGGTATCGGGGGAAGTCTCCTTGATAGCAGCGGCCAATTGCAGACCATTCATGCCGGGCATATTGTAATCGGTGATCACGAGCGGTACCCGGCGCAGCGCGATTTGGGCCAGCGCATCAGCACCGCTATTGACGGTAATAATATCGTAACCACCGGTCAGATCACGCATCAAGCGATGCAAGATGATGAGGATATCAGGTTCATCCTCTACCAGAATGATGGCTGGATTGCGACCGGAAAAATCCGACATACGAGAAGCTCCTTAAACCGCCAGCAATAGCTGATGCTTGCGCAAAACACCGAGTCGGGCTTTTGCAAGTAGCGGTATTGTATCACAGCCGTGCATGACGGGCAAGCATTGAAGAAATGGTATCATAGATACAGTTCTGCCCCGCCCTTGCCCTACTGATGGGGCACCTGAAGAAAACATAATTTGTATGAGCCAATTACCCGGCATCTTCCTCAACGTACTTGCCCCCGTCTTCTTGCTCGTCTTGCTTGGATACTTTACCGGCCCGCGACTGCAACTCGAAGCGCGCACCCTCTCACGCTTCGCTTATTTTATTCTAACCCCGGCATTCGTGTTCTACGTACTCAGCCAAACCCGGATCGAAGCCGGATTAGCCGGACGCATGATCGGCTTTATCACCGTCGTCTATATCGGCTCAATTATCATCGCCTTTATGGTGGCCCGCCTGCTCAAACGCAGTCCCGCTATGACAGCAGCGTATGTCATGATTGCCGCCTTTGGCAACGTTGGCAATTTTGGCTTACCGATCATTCAATTCGCCGAAGGACCAGCAGCGCTCGGCGTTGCGACAGTCTACTTCTTAGCCAATCTGGTGCTGGCGTTTATTGTTTGCGTCGGCGCAGCCAATTTCAGCCGCGGCTTCAGTCTCGGAATGGCCATTCAAGTCTTTCGCACCCCAGCCCTGCTGGCGCTCCCGCCGGCGCTGTTGTTCAACTGGCTCGAGATCACGCTGCCGCCAGTCGTGATGCGCCCGCTCGAATTGCTCTCCGGCGCGCTGATCCCGACTATGCTGATCGTATTGGGTGCGCAACTGGCCGCTGCCGGCATTCCACGAATGAACGCTGATTTACTCATATCCAGCGCTGTGCGCTTAATCAGCGGGCCCGTCTTGGCCTTTGGCGTCGTCGGCTGGTTTGCCCTGCCGCAGCTCGAACGCAACGTCGGCATCTTGCAGGCTAGCATGCCCACTGCGGTGCTGGTCAGCATTATTGCCATGGAAAACGATCTGCTGCCTGAATTTGTAACCGCAACAGTTTTATTCTCGAATCTGGCGAGTATTGTAACGCTTGCTATTGTCCTCGTATTCTTGTAACCACATTGTCAACAACAAACAACTGGCCTAGCAAATGTTTCACAATCAACAAATCAACAATTTGCACAATTTTGCCAGATCGTCTATAATTAGAATACCGTTTCCTTATAGTTCAGATTGCCTAGGAGCAGAACATGAAACGACGGGAGTTTCTTCGTGGCGCCGCCGCTGGCGTTCTTGGTGGCCTTGGTCTGACGCTTGCCGCCTGTGGCCAACCGCCGGCTGTCACTAATCCACCGACCACTGCCCCAGCTCAACCAACGACGGCTGGTGGTGAACAGCCTACTGCACAGGCCCCAGCGCAGGGTTCGTCGATGCCAGCAGTGGAGTGGCGCATGGGTACGAGCTGGCCGATCTCGCTCGATACCATCTACGGTGGCGCAACGGTGCTAGCCGAGCGGGTGGCCGAACTATCCGGCGGGATGTTCAAGATTAACACCTTCCCAGCCGGCGAGCTGTTCCCCGGTCTCGAAGTGTTACAGAACGTGTCGCAGGGCACGGTTGAGTCGGGACACACGGCGCTTTACTATTATGTCGGTCTTGATCCGGCGTGGGCCTTTGCAACATCATTACCGTTCGGTCTCACGGCGCAGCAGCAGAATTCGTGGTTGTACCACGGTGGTGGTGAAGAGGCGATCAACAAGCTTGGCGCCAATTTCGGTGTCATCTGCTTTGCCGCCGGCAACACCGGCACTCAGATGGGCGGTTGGTTCCGCCGCGAGATCAACACGGTCGCCGATTTGCAGGGTCTCAAGATGCGTATTCCCGGCCTTGGCGCGCAGGTGATGAAGGCCCTCGGTGTAGTGACGCAGACGTTGCCCGGCGGCGAAATCTTCCAAGCACTTTCAACCGGTGCGATCGATGCAGCCGAGTGGGTCGGTGCCTACGACGACGAGAAGCTTGGTTTGCCCGATGCAACAGATTTCTACTACACGCCGGGCTGGTGGGAACCGGGGCCATCACTGCATGCGGTATTCAATCTTGATGCGTGGAATAAGCTACCCAAAGAATACCAGAACTTCCTTCGTGTTGCGGCATGGGAATCGAACATGAATATGCTTGCCAAGTACGATGCGCTGAACAATGATGCCCTTGAGCGCATTATTGCGAAGGGCAAGAAGGTGCGCCCCTACAGCGATGAAATTCTCAACGCGGCGCAGAAGGCGGCCTTCGAGTTGTTTGCCAGCTACGACTCGGCAGCGTTCAAGGAAATCTTCCCCGGTTGGAATTCCTTCCGCCAGAAGATCCAGCGCTGGCATCAGACCAACGAGCTGCCGTTTAACCTCTTCGTCAAGAACAACCCCATTTAGGAGGTAGCAAAGCCGTTGCAGTGCAACGGCTTCATTCTCGTACCACCGGTAGAGCCGTTGCAGTGCAACGGCTCTACGTTTTCTTATCTGCCAAATGAAATGTCTGGCAGATAGGTCGCCAATTGGGGGAAGAAGATCAAAATTACGACAATCGTCAACTGAATAGCAATAAACGGCACTACGCCGCGGTAAATATCACCGGTGGTAACACCGGGAGGGGCCACGCCGCGCAGGTAGAAGAGCGCGAAGCCAAAGGGTGGGGTGAGGAACGAGGTTTGCAGATTAGCACCGAGCAACACGCCAAACCAAATCAGATCAAACCCAAGCGCCTTCGCGACTGGCACAAAGAGCGGGATGACAATAAAGCAGATCTCGAAGAAATCGATGAAGAAACCGAGGAAGAAGACGATCAGCATGCTAACAATGAGGAACCCCCATGCACCGCCGGGTAGGTTCGCCATCAAATCGAACACAAACTTATCACCGCTAAGAGCGCGGAAGACCAACGCGAATGCCGTCGAGCCGATCAGGATAAAGAGCACCATCGTGGTGGCACGCATGGTCGCATCGCACACCGCGATGAAATTCTTCCATGTCAGCCGGCGATTAACCAGCGCCAGCAGCGTTGCACCCAACGCGCCTACGGCGCCTGCTTCAGTCGCGGTAGCAATGCCAAAGAAGATCGAACCGAGCACGGCCATGATTAGCACCAGTGGTGGAATCATGACCTGCATGACCCGCTTGGCCAATGCGGCGCCGGTCATCGAACGGGCCGACAACGGTAGAGCCGGGGCCATCTCTGGTTTCAGCAAAGCCACGATCCAACAGTAGAACGCCAGCGCTGCCGCAAGCAACAGGCCGGGGATCAGCGAGCCAAGGAAGAGCCGGCCCACCGAAACGCCAATCTGGTCGCCGAGCACTACCAACACCACTGACGGCGGGATAATCTGGCCAAGCGTTCCGGCAGCGCAGATCACACCGCAAGCAAGCTCTTTGTTATACCCGTAGCGCAACATGATCGGCAGCGAAATCAGGCCCATTGCCACTACCGTTGCCGCAACCACACCCGTCGTTGCCGCCAACAGCGCGCCAACGACCACCACCGCGATTGCCAAACCACCACGGACTGGACCAAAGAGCACGCCCATTGTATCGAGCAAGTCTTCGGCAAGACCGGACTTCTCGAGCATAGAACCAAGGAAAATGAAGTAAGGAATGGCGAGGAGGGTGTAATTTGACATCACGTTAAAGATACGTGATGGCATCGCGCGAATGATAATCGGGTCAAAGATGCCGAGCGAGACACCGATAATACCGAAGACAATCGCCGTTGCACCTAGGGAAAATGCGACGGGGTAACCGATACCAAGGATGACCAGCGCCCCGAGAAACATCGCGGGTCCGAGCCACTCGTACATGGAGCCTCCAAAGATTACAGCTTGGTCTCTTTTTCTTCGACAACGACTTGGGATGGATCGAGAACGCCGAGGAAGGCGGCAAAGCACTTAATCGCTTCAGAAATACCCTGAATGATCAGCAGAATCGGACTGACGAGAATAAATGTTTTGATAATATAGCGTGGCAAACCGCCGGGATCAGGCGAATTTTCGCGAATGCGCCACGACTGTTCCACGTATGGCCAGCCGAAGTAGAGCAAGAGGCCGCAGAAGGGTAAGAGAAAGAACAATGTGCCTAGCAAATTGACCAACGCTTTGCGTTTGGGAGGGTAATTGCTGTAGAACACATCGACGCGCACATGTTCATTATGCTTTAGAGCATACGCTGAGCCAAGGAGAAAAATCATTGAGAAGATATACCATTGGGCCTCGATGTAAAAATTTGACCCCAATGTAACCCCAATGGCACGACCAACATAACGATTCGCGACATTCCAAACGCCGACCGCAACTACAATCGGCACCAAGATGTAGGCCAAGCGCCCAACCCATTCGGTGAAGGTGTCGATGATGCGTGAAAGACGCAACAGTGCTTGCACTTCAACCCTTCCTTCCCTGCTGGAAATGAGGATACGAAACACAAAGATGAAGCGTAGCGGAGCATTGCGGCAACCGCCATTATGAACAGCAATGCGGAGATGCTTGAACTATCGATATGGGAATTCACAACTTTATAGCCTAAATAGTACACGGAATCACACGCTTTGTCAAAATAAGCGGCGTACCGGCTTGCGCCAGTACGCCAACCGATGTTCGTATTGCGCCCCAATCACGTTATTCGTGCGTCGCACCCCATTTCTCTGGCATACGCCAGAGACTCGAGAGAATAAGATCACGCACCGACAATAACTCTTTCGGCAAGCGATCGTACAGCTTGATGAAGAGATCCTCGTGGAGCAAAATTTCTTGCTGCCACTCTCTCACATCACACTCCATCACCTGTTCAAACTGCGCCGGGCTGAAATCAAGCCCGCGCCAATCAAGATCTTCGTACCGCGGCACCCAGCCGATCGGAGTTTCCACACTCACCGCTTGCCCATGTGCCCGTTCGATGATCCACTTCAACACGCGCAGATTCTCTCCGAACCCCGGCCAGATGAACTCGCCCTGTTCATTCTTGCGGAACCAGTTGACGCTAAAGATGCGCGGCGGATTCTTGAGCCGGCGGCCAAAGCTGAGCCAGTGGTTGAAGTAGTCACCCATATGATAGCCGGCAAACGGCAGCATCGCAAATGGATCGCGACGCACGACACCTTGCTGGCCCATCGCCGCCGCCGTCGTCTCCGATCCCATCGTCGCGGCTAAATAGACACCGTAGGTCCAGTTGAACGCTTGATAGACCAACGGTATTGTACGGCTGCGGCGCCCGCCAAAGATAAAGGCCTCGATTGGCACGCCGTTCGGGTTTTCCCATTCGGGGTCAATCGCCGGATTTTGGGTTGCCGGCGCGGTGAAACGCGCATTGGGGTGAGCAGCCAACCGTCCGCAGCCGGGAGTCCAATCGCGGCCTTGCCAATCGATCAGATGGGCTGGCGGTTCATCAGTCATGCCCTCCCACCAGACATCGCCATCGTCGGTTAGCGCGACATTGGTAAAGATCGTGTTCGCCCGGCAGCTTTCCATTGCGTTAGGGTTGGTTTTATACGACGTACCCGGCGCAACACCGAAATAGCCGGATTCGGGGTTGATTGCATAGAGTTTACCGTCAGGGCCGGGTTTGATCCACGCAATATCATCGCCAACGGTGGTAACTTCCCACCCTTCACGCTTAAAATGCTCTGGCGGAATAAGCATCGCAAAATTGGTTTTGCCGCAAGCTGACGGGAAAGCCGCTGCTACATACGTCTTACGCCCGCTCGGCTCTTTCACGCCGAGGATGAGCATGTGCTCGGCCAGCCAACCCTCTTGGCGGGCCATCACCGACGCGATGCGCAAGGCAAAGCACTTTTTGCCAAGCAGGGCATTGCCGCCATAACCCGATCCAAAGCTCCAGATCGAGCGCTCTTCGGGGAAGTGGACAATATACTTGGTCGGGTTGCAGGGCCACGGCACATCGGGCTGCCCCATCTCGAGCGGCGCACCAACGCTGTGCAGACAGGGAATGTACTCGCCATCTTCACCTAATATGTCGTAGATCTTGGTCGAGACCCGCGTCATAATGTGCATATTAACCACGACATACGGCGAGTCGGTCAATTCGATACCGATATGAGCAATTGGCGACCCGATCGGCCCCATACTGAAGGGGATGACGTACAAGACGCGCCCGCGCATGCTGCCTTTAAACAACTTCAGCAGGATCTCCTTCATCTCTTTCGGTGCCATCCAGTTATTGGTGGGGCCGGCATCGTCTTTCGAGATACTACAGATAAACGTGCGGTCTTCGACACGAGCAACATCAGAGGGATCCGAGCGGGCAAGAAAGCTGTTGGGGCGGAGTTTGGGGTTGAGGCGGATGAACGTTCCCTTTTCCACCATCTGGTTGCAGAGCATATCGTATTCGGCCTGCGTACCATCACAGAAGTGAACCTGTGACGGCTCGCAGAGGTCGACAATTTCTTGAATCCACTCGCGAAGCCGATGGTGCCGAATGTATGCGGGGAACTGCATACGATCCTCCCTCTCTATATTATGGCCACAACCGGGGATGATAGCTGTGACGGCTTGCACGAGTGTGATCATAGCATAGAATGCGCGCTTGTGTAGATATGAAGCTGTAGCCTTTCGGCAACAATTGCGCAACCAACTAACTGGTGCTGGAACGCTTCGAGACATAGGTGCGTAGATCGCACGCAGGGGCATGAACCCTATGACGAATAGGGGACGCGGCAAGCCATGCCGTATCGAGCGGAGCACGCCGATTGATACTCTGTGGTATACTAATGTGCCTGCATAATGCAGCGACAAACGTCGATATGAGGAGCAAGGCACCTATGGAAACCGCTCTCTACATTGCGATTTTGGTTATTAGCGCCGTTATGAGCGTGCTGGTGATTTTGCAATCGCGCGGCGGCGGTCTCAACCGCGACACCAGCTCGATGTATCGCACGCGCCGCGGCATTGAAAAGACGCTGTATCAGGCCACGATTGCGCTGGGAGTAAGCTTTTTACTACTCGCGCTGATCACCAGTCTCCCCATTTTCAATTAAGGTATGGCACGCCGGATTCGTTGGCAGATTGCAATCGCGCTCGCAGGGATCGGGGTGATTGTCGTCTTGTTTGGCCGCTTGGCAGCGCTGAGCGCTTCCACCGATAATCCGGCCACCGGCGGCGTCTATCGCGAGGCGGTGGTCGGTACGCCGGTGATGCCGATCCCGTTGCTAAATGATCCCGCTGCCGATCCGGCCGGGCGGGCATTGATCAGCTTGCTCTTCGAGGGGCTGACTCGCATCGGGGTTGATGGTTTGATCGAGCCGGCTTTGGCCGAAGGGTATACGGTTGACGCCACTGGCGAAATCTATACCTTCACGTTGCGGCCGGGATTGCGCTGGCACGACGGCACGCCGCTTACTGCCGATGACGTGGTCTTTACCCTGCGCACCCTCCAAGAGCTAGAGCAGGCCGGTGAGCCGGCAGTCGCTAGCTTCTGGCGCACCATTCTGATCGAACGAGTCGATAATCGCACAGTACGATTTATTCTGTCAGGGCCATTTGCTCCCTTCCCGGTCTTAGCCCGCGTGCCGATCCTCCCAGCCCATCTACTGCGCACCATTCCACCAACCGCATGGCCTGCCAGCGAGTTCGCCCGCCAATTGATCGGCAGCGGGCCATTCCGGTTGGCCGAATTGCGACCTGAATCGGCACTGTTAACAGCTAACCCAACGTATTACAACGGGCGACCGTTTCTCGATCAGATCGAATTGCGCTTCATCGCTACCCCCGAAGCAGCGATTGCAGCCCTTTCGCGCGGTGAGGTTATGGGGTTCGCAGAACGCTGGGGCACCAACCTGCGCGCGGTTGATCTGCCCGGCAACGAACAGCGTATCGTTTTGCCGGTTGATGAGTATACCGTTCTGACCTTTAACCTCCGCTTGCCGCTGTTTCAAGAAATACCCCTTCGCCGCGCGCTGGCGCTCGGTCTCAACCGCGATGCGTTAATTGAAACGGCGATCAATGGGTTGGCCCAGCCAATCGATACACCGCTTTTGCCCGGCACATGGGCCGATGATCCAGCCATTCGCCGGATACCTGCCGATCCGGCGGCCGCAGCCGACCGGTTGGCCGAAATTGATTTTGAACCGGGCAGTGATGGCATCCGCCAGCGCGGCACGCAACGGCTCAGCTTTACCCTGCTGGTTGATCAGGATGAACGCCGGCTGGCAGTGGCACAAGCCGTCTCAACCCAGTGGCGAGCGATTGGGGTCGAGGTAACGGTTGAATCGGTAGATAGCATGACGCTGACCGATCGCTTGCGGCGCGGTGATTTTATGACCGCGATCCATACTTGGACCCGGATCGGCCCTGATCCCGATCCGTATAGTTTGTGGCATTCCAGTCAGGCCGCTAGCGGACTCAATTACGCCGGTTTGAACGATAGCCGGATCGACCTGCTGCTCGAACAGGCGCGGTCTGAACCAGAGTTAGTGGCTCGTGCCGAGCTATACCATGCGTTTCAACAACGTTGGCTCGAGCTGTCACCAGCGATTACTCTCTACCAACCGATGTATGTCATCGTCAGCACTGCTAATCTGCAAGGACGCGCCTTCGCTAACCCCGATTTCGCCGGCCAGACCTTATTTGGCGCTGAAGATCGCTTCCGTGATGTGCGGCGTTGGTTTATGAATACTTTCCGCCGGATCGAGGGTGATTTACCGTAGATCGCGCAAATCAAATACCGGCCCTTCGACACACCGCCGTTGCCAACCGTTGCGCGTCTCGATTTGGCAGGCCCGGCAGATACCCAACCCGCACGGCAACGGCCCTGCCACTACCACCTGTGCTAGACCGCGATCCCAACGCAAGCGCGCCGACCGCATCGCAGCGGTTGCTTGACTCAGCAAGCTTGGTGGTAGCGCAAACAATACCTGATCAGCCCAACAAATAGGACTGCTGGGCGAATGCGCAGCTAGCAGTTCAAACAATCCCCCCTCACCGGCAGCGCTTGTCTGCACCTCAACCGTTTCAGGCAAGAGAAATGGCGGCGGGAGGTACCCCTTGTCGCCACCTAACAGCAGCGCTATGCTCAGCCGGCTAGCATAGCGACGGGCAACGAAGAGCAGAACCGGCAACGCCGTCCCCACCCCCGCCAATAAGAGGGTATGCGTCGTCGGCGCCGGCCCAAACGGCGTCCCTAACGGTGCGCAGAGATCGAGGATAGCGCCCGCTGGCAGGTCAATCAGCCACGCGAGCGCCGGATCGCGTGGGTCAATGATCAACTCAACCTCGCCCTTCGTTGTATCGGCGCCGGCAAGAAAGACTGCCGGCCACAACAGTGGATCGAGGCTGCGTGAGGGACGCACAAGGGCATACTGGCCGGGTTGCGCAATGCGCGCCAACCCCGGCGCAGTGACACTCAACCAGACTAAACCCTCAAATTGATAGCGTTCATGGATAGCGGCGGTATAATAGAGTTGCATGCGAGCAATCCTTATTGAGCCAAACCAATGGCATCATCAATAAGATTGGTTTGGGCTGTACGCAATATGGTTGCACTCTCGCGATACGATTAAACATCCCCTTGGTATCACTATCATCGCAACACAACCGGGTGATACGATATGAGCCGCTCTAGGACAACGGCTGACCCTTCGATAGCGTGGCTCGCTCAACCCCTCATGCAATCAGGTTGGCTCAGCCATATGACCCACGGCGAGCTATTCCTGCTGCTCGCGAGCCTTGCGCTGTACCTCTACACTCGACTTTCCCACCTGACGGTATTTCCGATCTACTTCTTTTGCGATGAAGCGATCCATGGGGTATTGGCCCGCGATCTCGTCGCCAATGGCTTTCGCGACAGCAACGGTGTTTGGCTACCGCCCTACTTTCAAAACGCCGGCATGTGGAATTTAAGCCTGAGCGTCTATCTGCATGCGTTCAGCATTCTCCTCTTCGGGTTCGACCGGTCGATCTGGTTTACCCGCGCCACATCGGTTGTTGCCAGCTTGCTCGCTCCGCTCGGCATTGCGGCGCTGCTCCGCTTTGGCTACCACGACCGGCGCTGGTGGCTCGGCATCCTCGTGATCTGCGCCATGCCGGCGTGGTTTATCCATTCGCGCACCGCGTTCGAGACCGTCTTGATGGTTGCGTGCTATGCTGGGTTTCTCGCGGCGTATATGGCCTATCGGTATTATGATGATCGCTGGATCGCGGCTGCAATCTTGTTTGGCGCAGCAACATTCTACAGCTATGCCAACGGGCAAGGGGTGATGTTGGTCAGCGGTACGCTCCTCTTCCTCAGCGATATCCGTTACCATCTCAGCCGTCCACCCCAACGTCTCTGGCTCGCTCTTGGGATGTTCGCGCTCACCCTCGTGCCACTGATTCGGTTCCGTTGGCTCCAGCCCAACGCGACGGTAGAGCATTTACGCACGCTCCATTCCTATTGGCTGAAACCGTTGCCGCTCACCGAGAAGATCGAGCGGTTTGTCACCATTTACGCCCAAGGCCTTGATCCGCGCTACTGGTTCTGGCCCAACACGATGGACCTCGACCGCCATCGCTTTCCCGACAGCGGCCATTTCCCGCTGTTCTTGTTACCATTTGTCCTCATTGGCTTGGCGATCTGCTTGTGGCGCTGGCGCGAATCGATCTACCGCTTGCCGATTGGCGCGCTCCTCGCTGCACCGTTTAGCAGCGCTTTGGTTGGGATTGCCGTCACCCGCGCGTTGGCGATGGTCATTCCTGCCACGCTGCTCGCGGTGATCGGGGCCAGTTTCCTGATCGAACGGCTCCCGCACCGCTGGCAACGCCTCGTTACCCTGCTGTTCGGTCTCACCTTCGCGTTCAGCAGTTTGGTGATGCTCCGCACTGCCGTGCTCGGCGGACCGCTCTGGTTCCGCGACTACGGCCTGTACGGGATGCAGTACGGCGCACAACAGCTCTTTGCCGAGACGATACCCGATCTCCTCGCCCGTGATTCGCAAACGACTCTACGAGTATCCACCACATGGGCTAATAACCCGAACAGTTTTGTCGATTTTTTCCTCACCCCAGCGCAACGTCGCCGAATTGAGCTGATCACGATTGATGCGTACTTGTACCAGCGCCGTGATCTCGACCGGCAACGCGATGTGTTCATTATGACAGCAGCCGAATTCGATCGCGCGCAGCAAAGCGGTAAATTCATCATGATGCCACCCGAACAGATTATTCCGTATCCTGATGGCAGTCCGGGCTTCTACGTGGTGCGACTGGAGTATGTCCCCACTATTGATGAGATTCTTGCCGCCGAGCGAGCCGAGCGCGCGACACTGGTGGAAGAGCCGCTCGTGATTGGCGGGCACGAGCTGATCATCGCGCATTCGCGGCTTGACATCGGCAGCATTACCGATCTCTTCGACGGCGATCCGCACACCCTCGCGCGCGGTCTTGAAGCCAATCCGCTCGTGATCGAACTGCGCTTTCCTCATCCCCTGCCGATCAGCGCGGTCGAGCTGATGCTGGGAACCATGGAACTCGACTTAACGGTGACCGTAACCAACCCTGACGGCGAAACCCATGCCTTTCACCAGCCATACCACGAGCTGCCGCCGGATCCCACCGTGACGTTTGATTTCCCGCAACCGCTGCTGGCAACCAACCTCCGGCTCGATATCTTCCAACGAGGAGTCGGTGAACCGGCCCATATTCATGTGCGCGAGGTGCGCTGGCGGTAACAAACGCCGCCTATCGTTCCTCGGCAATCACCTTTGCGCGCCGCAGATCGGCGAGCAGCGCACTGGCCAGCGCCACTGCCCGCGCGCCGGCATCGAGCATCGCGCGGGCATGGTCCGGCGTAGCGACACCACCCATGCCGATCACGGGCGCTGCCACGGCGGCAGCCACCGCCGCAACCAACCGCAACGCAATCGGAAAGATCGCCGGGCCGCCTAGGCGGCCATAGACGAGGCTGCCATCAGCTTGGGGCATACAGGCCGGCAACCCACCGATCAGCGCAATCGCATCAGCGCCGGCGGCAATGCTCGCCTGCGCCACTGCCACCGGATCGGGCAGCTCACCGGGCAGCCGGATAAGGAGGGGGAGCAGCGTGGCCCGGCGCACAGCCGTGACCCGTTGGGCAGCTTCGGAAGCGGTCAGTGCCGGCAGCGCCAACTCAAAGCCGGCAATGCCCGGCACATCGGTGAGTTCGGCGGCAACTGCAGCCGCATCAGCGCCAGCAATACTGACCAAGACTGGCACGTGATAGCCAGCCCAGCGGGGGGCCAATCGTTCGCGCACTTGTTTAACGCCTAAACTCGCGCCGCCGTGATGGTAGAGCACACCAGCAGGGGTAGCCAACACCTGCGGTTGGCCGCGCCTGCCGGCAACCGTCACCGTTGAGCAGATAATCGCGCCAAGGCCGTGATCGGCCGCAGGTTGCGTCAGCCCCAGCCAGCGCGCCACGCTGACCACATCGCCAAGGCTGCCGGCAGCGGCGATGACCGGGGTGGCGATAGTGAGCGTGTGCGGGTTGTCGGGGGCAAGGTCGATCATGACAGGAAGAGCCGTGAACAAGGGGCGCAAGATTGAGCAGTTATTATTATAGTATAGAACCTCTCAACGTATCACCGGTTTGCACTCGCCCTTGTAGGAGATGGCTGCGCCGTGCGAAGACGTGCTCTGTTGTCATTGCGAAGGCGCGCAGCGCCCGCAGCAATCTCCTGCTCTAGCGAGCGCAACCCCTTGTTTGAAGATGTTCAGCCCGGCTCCTGAGATGACTTATGCATCTCTGTGTGGCCGGCATACCCCAGCTCAGCCAGCGCCCGCCGCGCTTCACCCGCTTCATCCCACGGAATAGCGTGATCAGCGTAGATGATGCTGCCTTCGTGGCCTTTCCCCAACAGCAACACCAGATCGCCGGGCCGGGCTGCTGCCAGCGCCGCCCGAATCGCCTGCGCCCGATCAGGAATGCAGAGGTAGCCGCTGCCAGCTCGCTTGCCAGCTCGTTCAGCCCCGGCAGCGATCTGAGCAATAATGGCCTCGCGATCTTCACCACGCGGATCTTCATCGGTCAACACCAGCAGATCGCACATCTGGCCAGCAATCTCGCCCTGAATAGCACGCTTCGCGACATCACGCTCGCCGGCGCTGCCAAAGACGGCAATCATCCGGCCCTGCACCTGTGGCCGGAGCATGGCAAAGATCTGTTCGAACGAATCTGGATTGTGCGCGTAATCCACAATTACACCAAACGGCTGGCCAGCGTTGACCGGAGCCATCCGCCCGCGCGGTGCGCGCACACTAGCCAGCGCTGCGGCTGCCGTTGCGAGCGGAATCCCCTGCGTGAGCGCCACTGCTAGCGCGGCGAGCGCATTGCTGGCGTTGAACCGGCCGGGCAACGGCACTGTGAGGTCAGTTACGCCCCACGGCGACGACACGCGCACTACACTACCCATCGGGCCGCTCTGGATCAGTCGCCCCTGCACCTCAGCCGGCTCGTTCAGACCATAGCGGAGGCGGGATGCAGTCGCGGGAGCAGCGGCGAGAAAGTGGTGATGGTTCGGATCATCGGCATTGACAATCGCCCACGTCGGGCCAGTGCGTTCGGCGAGCAGAGCAAAGAGTTGCGCTTTATCGGCGCGGTACTGCTCAAACGAACCGTGATAATCGAGATGCTCGTGACCGATATTGAGCATCACCGCCACGGCGAAGGCACAGCCAACCAAGCGGCCCCAGCGCGGCGAGAGGGCATGCGAAGTCGCCTCAATCACTGCCATATTGCAACCGGCGGCCACCATCTCGCGCAGCAGCGCCTGCACATCCGGCGCCTCCGGCGTACTCTGGCGGGTGTCGTTCGGCCAGCGCCGCGCGCCAATCTGAAAATCAACCGTGCTGATCATTCCCACCGCGCTACCGGTAGCAGCCAAGAGCTGCGCTGTCAAATCGGTCGTGGTGCTCTTGCCTTTAGTGCCGGTGATGCCAATCGTGATCAATTCGCGCCCCGGATAATCATAGAACGCGGCGGCCAATGGGGCCAGCACCACTCGGCTATCAGCCACCACCACCACCGGTACGCCGGCTGGGGCTGGCCCTTGCCAGTAACGCTGATCGACCACCAACGCTGCGGCGCCGCGACTGAGCGCTTGGGGAATGAAATGGTGGCCATCGCTGTGTTGGCCGCGGATGGCCACAAACAAACTGCCCGGCTCAACCCGGCGCGAATCATAGACGAGTGAACGGATGGGAACGGCCAGATCGCCAATCACGTATTGAGCGGCGACGCCGGGCAAGAGGTCGGCAAGCGTTTTGCTCATACGGTGTTTCTAGGGTTGAATCGTCAAGGACTGCAAACCACTACCCGGCCAGTTTCCGCCGGGCCAGCGGGTAAAGCGGCGGCAGCAGCACTAGATCAAAGGCGGGGACAAACCTCGCCACGCGCCCGCCGAAGCCTTTCTTAAAGCGATAGACCCCGATCAGCGGATCATGCTGCGCTGCTTGTTCGAGAGCGGCGCGGGTTGACTCATCGGTGGCGAACGCAGCCTGCCCCAACGGATCGGGGATTCCCCACAGATCGTAGCCGATGCACCCTAATTCACGCGCCCACTGTAGCGCATACCATTCAAGCAAATGGTTCGCGCCGCTGCGCAACCCGTCTGTGGTCGCACCACTATAAAGGTAACGGCCATAGCGCGCATCGGCAAACACCAGATGGGCCGCCACCAGCGCACCGT
Organism: uncultured Chloroflexus sp.; assembly: GCF_938091255.1. Lineage (NCBI taxonomy): Bacteria > Bacillati > Chloroflexota > Chloroflexia > Chloroflexales > Chloroflexaceae > Chloroflexus > uncultured Chloroflexus sp. The sequence continues at coordinate 6,852 of NZ_CALLJH010000027.1, read as the reverse complement.
TCAATTCGGCAATCAACAGCCGCGCGCGCGGTTGGTGCAACTGCCATGCCGCAGCGTAATACTCGGCGCTATGAATACCAAAATCGGCCCGCGCCCCAGTAGCCTGCATGATAGCGTAAAACGCCGGCAAATCGGCGGCTGAGCCAACACGCACCGTCACACCGAGACGCTCGGCGCGGCGAATATCGGCCCGGTGGCCTTTCGAGCAGGCAGCGAACAGAGCTGCTTCATCTGGTCGCAGATCAACCAGAATAGTACTGCGCGGTTGGATCGTCTCTGCCATCGGCAACCGCTGCCGGCTCAGCCATGCCATCAGCGCATCGGCATCTGGCGCATCGTGCAACACATTCGGTTCCAGCCGGATCAGCACTGCCGCCATTTGCCAACCCAGCCGGCGCAATGCGCGCAGCAACAAATGATCAACCGCCGGATCGCCGGCAAAGAGCGGCCCGCGCGGAACGTAGCCAAACGCCAACCCGTAATAGCGCCGGAAGAGGATCTGCGCCCCGGCGACCATCGCGCCCGCCCGATCAGCCACCACCAACCGCCGGTACTGCCAGCCAAACCGCGCCTTCAGCGCCCCCCACGGGCTGGCCTGTAACAAATTGCCTTGGGGATGGGCAGCCACAAACGCATCCCACTGGGCCGGAGAGGGTTCAGCAACCAGCCACTGCCTGCTCATAGCCGCACCCACTGCCGCTCAGCGTAACGCAACGGCAGCGACGCCACCTGCTCGGCATACGCTGTCACCGCTGCTGGCATCGCCGCAGCACTGCCAAAGAGCACTCCCAACTGGCTGGCATAGGCGGCGATCGCAGCAATCTTGGCCGAAAGTACCGGCTCATCAAGTGGGATAGGATGAGGCGCATAATGCTCCTGCCCAATCATCGCTAGCCGCTGCGCGACCGCGCCGGCGGTGCGCGCGTAGGGGAAGTCTTCGTAATACCAGCAGGAAGCGCCGCACTTAAGCAGCGCAGCCGTGGCCGCGGCAAAGACCAACTGGTGATCGACGTGCATCCCCACCGCTAGCGGCAGATAGAAAGTGGCGGCTGGATAACGCTGCGCCAGCATTGCCACAAGATCGGCGACATCTGCCGCGAGCGGATCGTCACACACTGGCGAACCAAACAAGCTTGTCTCATCAGAGTACGCATCAGGCCGGCGATAGATTGCATCAAGCGCCGGCCACAGCAGCGCATCAGCGCCAAGGATGCGCAACGCTGCGGCATCTTCAGCCCGGCGCTGGGCCACTACCGTTGCCGGCGGCAACCCCCAGCGTTCGTGCAACAATTGGGCAAAAGCGCTAAACGGCGCGTCCGGCGGCGGGCTACCGCTACAGACATTCACCACCAGCACCGGCTCGCCGGCGGCGGTAGCGCGCGCAATGAAGCCACCACAGGAAAGCGCCGCATCATCGAGGTGCGGCGATAGCACTACATGGCAATAGCCGCCGGGCAAGACCGCGGCGTGTTCGGTAACGAGTGGCATACAGCCTCAGAGGGTATCAAGATCGAGTTCAGCGAGGGCATCTTGCGCCGCCTGCGCACGGGTTTCATCACGTGACCGGGCAAGGCGCTTGAGAATCCGGCGCGCATCAGGGCCACCGACTTGGCCGAGCGCCCAGATCGCTGCCAGCGCAATCTCGGTATCATCATCTTCAACCAGCGGCAAGAGCGACGGTAACAACTCGCGACCATCTTCACCAATCTCGCCGACGGCCCGTGCCGCTTCGTAGCGCAGCGCCGGCGAGGGACTTTTCAACTCGCGCTCGATATAGGGGAACCAGCTCGGTCGCATCGAACGGCCCATCGCCAAAACTGCACTCTCGCGCATCAGGATATCGTCCATGCTGTAGGCCCGCCCGATCGCGGCCTGCGCTTCTCGCGAACCGGCAAAATACCCCAGCGCCTCAATTGCCCGCCGCCGCACCTCTAGCGGCTGTTCCGGATCATCGGCTGCATCGAGCAACGCCGTGTGCAGCCGCTCACACGCCTCAAGGGCAAGCTCGCCAATCTCAGCGCGATAGGCAAAGCGGGCAAGACTGAGCAATGCCGCCGCGCGCACCTCACCGGCTGGATCGTGAATCATCCGAATCAGCCGATCCATCATCTGCTCGTGGTCATCTTCCCACAAGCCTTCGATTGCCAGCACCCGAATCTCAGGGTCTTGGTCAGCTAGACAAGCGCGAAACACCGGCCGATAATCAAGCCGAACCTGTTCTTCGGCTAATTCGGCCAACAGGCGCATAATATGCCGCCGCCGGTCAAGGCCAAACCGCTGCCACTGTTCCCAGAAGATATACACACTCTCTGGGCCAAGATTCGCGAGCAGTTTAAGATCGAGGCGGGTCGGAGCCTGTTCAGTGGCATCAAGTTGGGCAACCCGCTCGGCAAAACTTGGGGTCATCATATGCTTTACAGGGATAGAGAGACGTTACTTAGCAACGTCTCTCCATCGTTAAATCGGCTTGAATACTGTGACATGACGCAGCAACGTCGCTTACTCATCTTCCTCGATATAGCGACCGCTACGGCGGCGCAAGGCCGGCTGGGCGGGTACATCCTCGTCTTCCTCAATGGCCTCGGCCTTAGTTTCTTCCTGTGGCGGCGTGAAGAGATACATACCTTCAGCCGCGGGATCGGCGGCAATCGCCGGATGGTTCGCCAGCAGCGCCAGCAAGAAGGAACGTGAGGCTGGACGCAGCACATTGTATGCCATCACAATGTCAGCGAAACTCACCCGGTAGACTGGTTGCTCGCGGCTGCCGCCGCGCTCACCCATCGTCTCGCAGACGTGTTCAAGGATCATCTCGGCCTTCCGCCGCTCACCCATCGGGAAAGCCTTCAGATTGCGCAGCTTGCCGTAACGATTCTGCTCTGGCAGCAGATCATCATCGACAGCGCAGTAGAACGTCATATTCGCAAACGCGAACTTGTTCTTCTTTTCATCCAGCGTCAACAGGCGACTAGTCGTCTCGCTCGCCTCTTCATAGGTAATGGTAAAGACGTTAACGGCATCGCCGCGGCTAATCGTGATCAGCGCACCGGGGACAAGGTGCTCGCGGAAGAAATCTTCCAGACCTTGCAGCCAGCCGCCACGATTACCGGTCGGATAGCGAACTTCCACCAGATAAGTGCTAAAGTGCTGCGGCGACTCGAAGCGGAGCACTGCGCTGCGCTGGTCGGGGAAGACCGGCTTCGGCAACAGTGCCGCCAGTGCCGCGTCAAGCGGCAGGACGCCAAACTCCCACTCGAAGAACGTCAGCCAGCGCGTGACGCTGCCGCTCGCCACAATTGAGTCAGTGCTCTGATCAGCAAGGCTATCATCGAAGCCTTCGATAAGGTACGACGTCAACTGACCCATCTCCGCCGCTTTCACCCGCTTCGAGCCAATTGCCGGCAACCCCTTGGTAGACCAGATATTAGCCCCTTCCACGCCGACGAACTCAAAATCCTTCTCGCGTGACAACCGGTAGTTGAGCGAGAAGCGGAAGCCTTCATAGTCAGACTGGCGGGGATTGTGATAATACAGATCGGCGACAATCTCGGTATCAAGCAACGGCTCGTTGCGTTCGAGAATATAATCGCGGATCTTGCGCAGATCATTCTTTCCGAAGCTCGTCAGTTTATCTTCTGGATAATGCATCCGACCAAAGCTGACGATCCGGCGCAGTGGGTCTTGTTCCAGCCGCTCAGCCAGAATCCGTTCGAGGGCCGGGCCATATTCCGCCACAATCTCGGCTGGCGGGCGGCTCAGATCGATAGCCATGCCCCCCACCACCAAGACCGTGCTGCGTTCAGCAGGCTGCACCGGCTCTGGCTTCGGCGCAGTTTCAACCGGTTCGGCTATTGGCATCGTCTCGACTGGCGCCTCCTCAAGTTCGGCAGTGATCGGCGCTGCTGACGGCGGTTCGACGACTACTGGCGTTACTGGCGCTGCGACTGGCTGCTCGGCGATTACCGGTGTTCCTTCTGGGACTGCCTCAACCGGCACCGGCGGCTCAACATCCGGTTCACGCTCGGCAGCTTTGGCCGTAACCAACCGGGCCTGCTCGATCCAGTAATCGGAAATGTACACCGGTTCGACTGTCGTAATCGCCGGGCGTGAGGTTGAAACCACCACGCTTAAATCATCGATCGGTAGTGGCTTTTCCGGTTCATAGAGCCGCTGCTTGAAGGTGTGGATATCGGTCGTATCACGGGGAACGTAACGCCCTTGCCGGGAGGTCACAAAAATAACTTGGCCATTGACCTCCTCGCGGGTAAAACGCTCGTCAGCCGCCAGCGCCGCTTCGAGTTCGGCGCGCACCTGCGCAGGATCGCGCTGCCAGCGCGCGGCAAAAAACTCGACCAGATTCTGCAATGTCTGGCGGATAGGGGCATCAACGGCGAAGAGGATTCCTTGCGCGGTCATCAGCCGCCATACTTCATCGGCCAACGTTCCTGTCGTGGCGGTCATTCGCTCTCCTCCATCACCAGCTTGCTTAAGATCTCAAGGTATTGCACCAGCAACTCACGCACATCTTTCGGCTCGCCGCTCGCTCGTAGCCACTGGAGCAAGCGATCAACAGCCGTGTCGCCAAAGACGATCATCTTCGCGTCCATGCAGCCCCCATGACACTTACAGACAACAGGAAACAGAGAGGCGTAACTTGCCTCCCTGCTATCCGTAGGGTGTACGATATAGCTTCTCGTATTGTAGCATTGCTCGGCGCTACACGCAAATCACGGCGGGTATCAGGCGTGACGGGAGATTGCGGTTGTAACAGACTGGCCGGAAGCAAGTGCAGCCATAGCCATCAGTAATAGCAGCACACATCCTGCGATACCGACGATATTGCCGGATTGGCAGTCAACTCCACCAATTCTGCTTGCGCCTAATCCGACAAACTATCGAGCGCCATAGCCACTGCGCCGATGGCAACGCTATCGGGGCCGAGCACTGAAGGCACCACCGGCACCGGGCGCGCAAACTGCGGTGCGATGAAGTCATTGACCCGCGCAGCAATCGCTTCAACAAACGGTTCACCGCCGATACGCACCACGATCCCACCCAGCACGACCATTTCAGGATCGAGCAACGCAATGACTTGCGCGATCCGGGTAGCCATCAGATCAACCGTATGCTTCACTACCCGGCGCGCGACCGGGTGATCGCTGAAAATGTCTTCGAGCCGTTCGGCAGCCATCCCTGCGGCATGTGCGCGCCGCAACAAACCGCTGATTGAAACCAATTCCTCTAGCGTTTCTGGACGGCCATCGCCATCCCAGCCGTGGCCCACGACCGCATGGCCAATCTCGCCGGCCATCGAATGCGCACCGTGGTAGAGCCGGCCATTCAACACTGCGCCGCCACCCACACCGGTGCTTAGGTGAAAGTAGAAGAGGTGCTGGCACCCTTTGCCAACCCCAAACGTCGCCTCACCGAGTGCGATCAGATTGGCATCATTATCGATCAGCGTAACTGCGTCAAACGCTTGCTCAAACCGCTCTTGCAACGGATAATTTTCCCAGCCGGGCCGCCGCGGCGCTAGCCGCACCGTCCCATGGCGCAGATCAACCGGCCCGCTGAAGCCGATCCCTACCCGCACCAACCGATCGACCATTACGCCTTCCCGCGCCATCAAGTTCTGCACCAGTGCAATAACCTTCGCCACCGTGGTTTCAGGGTCTTCGTGATCAACTGACTCAATGGCAGCGTTATGATAGGTATGATGCTGCAAATCGACTAGCGCCGCGCGCAAGCCGTAACTGCCAAGGTCGATACCAAGGATGTAGCCCTGATTACCGAGAACTCCCCACAGGTTCTGCGTTAACCGTTCACTGATTAGGGTAGGCAGATCTTTCATAGGGGGTTCCTCTCTGAACAATCGCTTCAGCAGATGGCTGCACCAATGTTGTGAGATTATAGCATATCCTGATCGCGTTGTGCCGCCTTTGCCGGTGTTGGTTCGGCAACAAAGAGCAGTAGGGCGATAACGCCTAATGCTGCCGCTGCCATCCGTGACCATGGCCACGGCGGTTGCGCGCAATCGGCACAGTCCGCTTCCGCCGTAGGCGAGTGGGTTGGCGTTGGGGGCGGAAGAGTGGCGCTCAAGTAGGCGGCTGCTGGCGATCGCGGCAAGAGTGAAGCCGGACGGGGTGCGGCCAGAGGTTGGAAGATTACCGGGGTGAGCACGGAGTCGGTTGCTGTCGCTGCAAGCGAAAGCGTATCTGAGTCGGTTTGCTCACTACCCGGCTGACTCGCATCTGATCGACGCCAAATGATCTGGCCAACCGCCGCTGCTCCATACGTGAAGGTATCGATCACCGTCCCTGACGGATCGTGCAACATAACTGTATCGCCGCCATTATTGAGCAAAGCGCGAGTCATCAGCGTGCGTACAGTCGCCCCCGGCGCCAATTCCTGTTCGGCCAATGACCGGCGCTGGCCACTCGCATCGCTCAGAAACCAGTCGCGTAGATTGATCGGTAACGAATACCGGCTCGTCACTTCAACCCATTCGCTCTCACCGTTCATCGGCGCTGGCAACAGCGCACTGATCACGATGCTCCCTACCGGCCACGGCGTTGGCAAGGCGTTTGGCAGCGCAGTTGGCGTCTTAGTGACCGTGGGAGTTTTCGTTGCCGTTGGCGTGCGCGTGGCAGTTGGTATTTTGGTCGCGGTTGGCGTCCGCGTTTCGGTCGGTGCGCGTGTCGCGGTTGGCGTGCGGGTCGCAGTTGGCGTCCGCGTTTCGGTCGGTGCGCGTGTCGCGGTTGGCGTGCGGGTCGCAGTTGGCGTCCGCGTTTCGGTCGGTGCGCGTGTCGCGGTTGGCGTGCGGGTCGCAGTTGGCGTCCGCGTTTCGGTCGGTGC
>NZ_CALLJH010000026.1:0-24116 GCF_938091255.1 uncultured Chloroflexus sp. | reverse complement strand
GCGGAGCAGGCAAGATGCGCTGCGCCGGATGACGACGGGCCATTTGGTGCGGAGCGTGCCACGTGGGCCGTCCTCCGTGTCAACCGCGATGCGATTGACGATGGGGAGTATAGCAACTCTTGCCCGATTTGTCAAGCGGCTATGCACAACCGGGATGAAACGCTTTCTCAGGCGGTATTTCTCGTTATGCGGCGCGCGATGAAGTCGTCACAAATCGGCGAATTTGCGTGGTACACTGTGAGCAAGTCACAGTTTCGCTGTTACCTATGACCTCAATATGCCAGAAAGGAGATTTTATGCCCGCCTTAACCGAACGTATGCTGGCGCTGGTTGATCAGTGGAATGCAGCCGGCGACCGCCGGGCTATCTTTCTGGCCTGTTACCAGCGGATGACTGAGCATATGCTATCTGCGGTAGAACGCGATGAATTCCACGACTCAGCTTGGGTGTACCGGCTCATCGGCGACTTCGCCGATTATTATTTTGTCGCCCTCGCAGCGTGGGAACAAGCCACCGGCGGACCGCAGGTCTGGCAGCATACGTTCACTTGCGCTGCGCGGCGCGACACAGCCATTGTGCAACATCTGCTCTTGGGAGTGAATGCTCATATCAACTACGATCTGGTCTTGGTATTGGATGACTTGCTGCGCCCGGAATGGTCACACCTTTCGGAACATGAACGCCAGCAACGGCGAGCGGACTACGATGCGGTCAATCGGGTAATTGCGCTCACGATCGATCGGGTGCAAGATGAGGTAATTGCGCCATACACACGCGCTATGAACATCCTTGACCATGCCTTCGGCCCACTCGATGAGTGGTGTACAGCGCACTTAATCCGCAACTGGCGCAACGACGTGTGGCAACAATCGGTGCAGATGATCGCGACAAATGACGGGGCTGCACGCGCCGCCGCGCGCCAGCACGTTGACCGCATCGCTACGCAACGCGCTCGCTTGATCAGTGGCGATGCGCTCGGCGCGCGGGTGTTTGGGTATCCGTTACGCTGGCTGAACCGGCTACGGTTACTATGAATAAGGCCTCGCCGGCACAGCGAGTGCTAGAGCGATACGAACATCTAACGTGCTTAGAAGCTATCTCAAGAGGGAGTATGTCTGTCGAAACACAGCCGCCACTTTGGCGGGTATGGTTATGGCCTGCCGTCGTCGGTATTGCGATTGCGGTTGCAAATGTGCTCGTCTTTATCTTGTTACCTCCTGATCTGGTTGAACGGTTAGGCGCCCTCGGCTACTTGGGCGCTTTTCTTTCGGCTGGAATCGCTAACGCTTCGATTGTGGTGCCAGTGCCGTATTATCCGCTCTTGATCCGGCTCGGACAAGCGTTCAACCCGTATGGCATCGCCATCGCCGCCGCTGCCGGTTCGGCGCTCGGCGAGCTGGTCGCCTTTTATGCCGGGCGGAGTGGGCGTAAGGCGATGGAGCGCACCGCGTTCTACGAGTGGGTGCATCGCCAGATGCAACACCGCTGGCGCGCGCCGGTCGTGTTGTTCGTGCTCTCGGCGCCGCCCAACCCGTTTTTCGACATCGCCGGCATTATTGCCGGCGCCGTTGGCGTACCGGTCTGGGTGTTTGCCACGACCGTCTTTCTGGCCCGGATCGTGCGGATGGGTTTAGTAGTGCTGCTGGGGTATACCCTCTTTGGCGGTTGGTGAACCTGACCGCTTAGCACATACGAACCGCTCTGCACCTGTGCTACAATTCAAGGTAACGCAGGGCGCGAGGCTGGCGCGCCACTTGAACCGGATTGCCAGCAAGAAAGCGGAGGTTCGCGATGGAGCGCAACCTTGGAATGGATTTGGTGCGGGCCACTGAAGCGGCTGCGCTGCGTTCGGGGCGTTGGATGGGGCGCGGCGATAAGAACCGCGCTGATCAGGCCGCAGTTGATGCAATGCGGATGGCGCTGAACAGTGTGCCAATGAACGGTATCGTGGTGATCGGTGAGGGAGAGAAGGACGAAGCGCCGATGCTCTACATCGGCGAACGGGTTGGCAATGGCGAGGGTGAAGAGATTGATGTCGCAGTTGATCCGGTTGAGGGTACCACGCTGCTCGCCGAAGGCATGCCCGGCGCGATCGCGATCGTTGCCGTTGCCGAGCGGCACTCGTTCTACAATTGGCGCGGCATCCCGTATATGGATAAGCTGGCCGTCGGTGAACGGGCCAAGGGCGTGATCGATATCAATGCGCCTGTAGCCTACAATATTCGCGCGGTTGCGCGCACGCTCAATAAGCAAGTAGAAGACGTAACTGTAGTAGTGCTCGATCGCCCGCGCCACAAGGATCTCATTCGCCAAATTCGCGAAATCGGCGCGCGCATTAAGCTCATTGCCCACGGTGACGTCAGCGCCGGGATTATGACCAACATCGAGAACCCACCTGCTGATATTTTGATGGGTATCGGCGGCGCACCGGAAGCAGTGTTGACGGCGGCGGCGCTGAAGTGTATGGGCGGCGAGATCCAGTGTAAAATCTGGCCGCGTAACGATGAAGAACGTGCGCGCGCCGTTGAACTTGGCCTTGATCCTAAACAGGTATTGACGACGCGCGATCTGGTGCGCGGCGAGAATGTAGTGGTGGCGGCCACCGGCATTACCTCTGGCGAGTTTCTCCGCGGCGTGGAGTATTTCGGTGGTGGTGCCCGCACCCATAGCGTGGTGATGCGCTCACGTTCGGGAACGGTACGTTACATCGATGCGACTCACCGCTGGGATAAGCTGATGCGCATCTCTGATATGCCGTATGTCCATTAAACTTTCCGCGCAACCCGCGACGGTGCGCGACCGGTTGGTGCAGTCGCCGCTCCTGATTGCATTGTTGGCGTTGGCTACTGGCAGCCTGATCGGCGGCGTGACGGCGTTGGGGCCGCTTTACACTGCCGCCGGCTTGCTGGCTTTGGCCATCGCCACTGCGTTGTTGGTGAGCGTCAAGGCCGGGCTGATTGCGGCCTTGGCTGTGGCGACGATTATTCCGTTCGGTACCTTGCCGTTTAAGGCGATTATTACGCCTAATTTCTTGACGCTCGTGCTGGTGGCGCTCAACGGGGTTTGGTTTTTGCGCGCACTCGCTCGTTCTGATGCGTATGATGTCCGCTTCGGTTCGTTGGGCTTGCCGCTCATCGGGTTTCTGGGCTTGACCCTCTTTTCGCTGGTGCTCGGCGCGCGCGGGTTGCCCGACCCGCAAACCCTCCACAATTACGCCAAGTTTGTGTTGGGGGTGTTCTGCTACCTGACCATGATTAATTGTGTGCGCGACCGCGATACCGCCCGGCTGATCGTGCGCGCCTTGATCGTGGTTGGTGGTTTGTCGGCGCTGATCGGGCTTATTTTGTGGGCCTTGCCCGATTCGATCGCTTTACAACTGCTAGTGGCACTGGGCCGGATCGGGTACCCGACTAGCGGGCGGGTGTTGCGGTATGTGGAAGATGACCCCAACGGCCTCGAACGGGCTATCGGCTTGGGGGTTGACCCAAACAGTTTCGGCGGGATGCTGGCCCTCGTCGCGGTGCTGACCTTGACCCAACTCGCTGCGCCGCGCCCGCTCTTGCCGCGCTGGCTGTTGGCAACTTTAGGCGGGTTGCAAGTACTGGCGCTGTTGCTGACCTTCTCGCGAGCGGCGCTGTTCGGCCTAATCATCGCTGCGGCCTTTTTGGCCACTGTGCGCTATCGCCGACTGTGGCGATACATGATTGTCGCCGGTATCCTCGGCGCAGTGCTGTTGCTGGGATTGGGTTACGCCGATGAATTTATCAATCGCGTGCTCTCCGGCGTCCAGTTCCGCGATCAGGCCCAACAGATGCGCCTCGATGAGTACGCTAACGCAATCGCGATTATTCAACGATATCCGGCATTTGGCATCGGCTTTGGTCAAGCGCCCGATCTCGACCTCTCGGCGGGGGTAAGCAGCATCTATCTCGCAATCGGCCAACGTATGGGCTTGATCGGGCTAGCCGTCTTTTTGGGCCTGATCGGATTTTGGTTTACCCGCAGCCTGCGTATCTTGCCGCAACTTGATGATGAGGCGGCGAGTTGGCTGCTCGGCTGCCAAGGCGCGATCGTTGCTGCGCTCGCCGTTGGTTTGGCTGATCACTATTTCTTTAACATTGAGTTTAGCCATATGGCAACGCTGTTTTGGTGTACGATCGGGTTAGGCAGTGCCATTGAGTGGTTGATTAACGAACCGCTGTCGAAAGGTCAACCCGATGCACTGCCCCGATGACGGCGATAGAGACGCACTTGAAATCAAATTATCATGGCAAGTAAAAATAACCATCCCGGCGTAGTTGCTGACAACCGTAAAGCTCGCCACGATTACGACATCGAAGAGACGATCGAAGCGGGCATTGTTCTCTCTGGCAGCGAGATTAAATCGGTGCGCGCCGGACGGGTGAATTTGCGCGGCAGCTTTGCCCGCGTTGTCAACGATGAGGTCTTTCTGTACGATGCCCATATCGCGCCATACGAGCAGTCGGGCAAATACTTCAACCACGACCCGCTGCGACCGCGGAAGCTTTTGCTGCACCGCCGCGAAATCAACCGGCTGAATGGATTAGTGCGGATGAAGGGGATGACCCTAGTGCCGCTGAAGATCTATTTCAAAGGGCGGCGAGCCAAGGTCGAGCTTGGGGTTGCCCGCGGCAAGAAGATTTATGACAAGCGCGAGGATATTGCCCGCCGCGATGCCGCGCGCGATATTGACCGCGCCCTCAAGCGCTCGCGGCAAGAGCGGTAAATGCAAATGACCACAAAAAGATACAAAAGTATAGATCAAACTACCGCACTTACGCTTACGAGGGCAGCTTATGACCGACCGTTTCCAGCGCATTCGCGATCGCTACCTATCTGGCGAAATTCCATGGGATCACCCCGAACCGCCGCCCGAAATCATCGCGCTCAGTCGTGAATTGCCGCCGGGCCGCGCTATTGACCTCGGCTGCGGCCTTGGTCGGGCCTGTATCTGGTTAGCCCGCGCTGGCTGGCAGGTTGACGGGATCGATTTCATTCCTGAAGCGATTGCTATGGCCGCCGAGCGGGTGGCTGCCGCTAGGGTTACTGACCGGGTGCGCTTGTTTGTCGCCGATGTCACCAAGCTAGATTTTCTCACTGGGCCATACGATTTGGCGATCGATGTCGGCTGTGGTCACGGCTTTGCCGAGCCAGAGCTGAATGCGTATCTCGATGAAGTTCACCGGTTGCTGCGACCGGATGGGTTGTTTGTATTGTTTGCCCATCTGCGCAATAGTGATCAGACAGAGACGCTCAAAACCAGCATCGAGCAATCAACTCTGATGCAAGCCTTGCGCCAGCGGTTCACAGTTGAGCAGTTCGTTCCCGGCGAGACAGTGGTGATGGGCAATCGCGGCCCCTCGGCGTGGATCTACCTGCGCCGGATGTAAACACAAAGCGGTGGAAAAGCGAGCTAGTCCGGTTGTTTTTGCGAGCCGAGTGGAACGAGGCGAAGCAATCCCCTGCGAGAGCGCAACTAACCCGCTCAGCTAGCCGTTCCGCCAGAGCAGGAGAGTGCTGCGAGGGCACACCCCCCGCGCACTGACAGGGGGGAGTAGCCGTTCACGCTCTAGTTGTCATTACGAGCGGAACGAGGCGAAGCAATCCCCTGCGAGAGCGCAACTAACCCGCTCAGCCAGCCGTTCCGCCAGAGCAGGAGAGTGCTGCGAGGGCACACCCCCCACGCACCGACAAGAGCAGACTGTTGATCCACAACGGCATAGCATTACTGGGTCTTGGTATCGCACTGTCTATCTGGAGTAGCCAATGAAACCCATTCAAGACACCTATCCCGATGAGTTGAGCCACTGCTACGGTTGCGGACGTCTCAACCCCGATGGGTTGCAGATCAAGAGCGTCTGGAATGGAAATGAAGCCATCGCTCGCTTTACCCCGCGCCCCTACCACACTGCCGTTCCCGGTTATGTGTACGGCGGGTTGCTCGCTTCACTAATCGACTGCCACGGCACGGGCACTGCTTCGGCAGCCGCTTATGCCGCGGCTGGTCGCGAACCGGGCACGGTCCCGTATTTGCGCTACCTCACCGCCTCGTTGCGGGTGAATTTCTTGAAGCCGACTCCGCTCGGCCCTGAATTGATGATCCACGGACGGGTGAAAGAGATGGCCGGACGGAAAGTGGTGGTCGAGGCGTGGATCGAAGTGCATGGCGAGACGACAGTGCAAGGCGAAGTGGTAGCAATACAGGCGCCCGATCACATGATCGAAGCATTGCTCAATCGGGCGTAGTATAGTGTCGCGGGGGGAAGGTTTGTACTTGGTAGATGCCCTCACCCCCTGCCCCTGCTCCCACCTCTTGGCAGGAGCGGGGGAACGTTTTTTACCGCAGAGGGTGCAGCGAGCACAGAGGGGAGATCCCGTGTCTTCGCGACAGGCACCGGTTGAACGGAAGACAGCAGCATTCTGCTCCCGTGCCAGTGGGAGCGGGACTAGGAGTGAGGCACAACGCAAAGGCGGGCAGATCGCAGAGGACGCAAAGGGTTTGATAGGATCCCCGCTCCCGTGACGGCCCCTGCGGTAAACGACTTGCCCTCATCCTTCCAGCACGCTTCTCCCCCATGTGGGCGAAGAGGAGCTGATGTATCCCGATGACAAGATGTTTGTACTTAACAGATGCTTTCCCGCGCCTGAAGCACTCTTGCCCACCAAAGGGTGCTAGCGCCGCTACCCTACCCAGCGCGCCCAAAAGGTTGGTACTGGATAAATGCTTTTTCCATACCGCAGCGCCCCTACACGCTTGCCCTGCTGTAACGGCTGCGGAAGAACAACCGCGCTATCACGAAGAGGCTAAGCGCAACCCCAACCGCTAACGCCAACGTCGGGCTAGTTAGCCGGTCAGTGAGCACCTCGGCAGGCACTGTGACGGCAAACGCCACCGACACTAGTCAACAAGGCGCGCCGCCACAGTAGATAGATGCTGACCGGCCAGCGTCATTTCTTTCAGGTGACAGACACGGAGCGAGGCAACGGCCCGCGCTCCACGAGCTAGATGGGAACGCGGGCGCCCCGCCCCCATCTACCGGCGAGCACATGTGCGGGTCGCTGGCCGCACCCCGCTTTGGCGCGATATACATCCTCACCTCTGCGTTCTCTGCGGTAAATACTCTCTATACCCTCACCGTAAGGCTTAGCTCAACTGCGAACCGGGCGATCGCAGCTCCGGCCAGCGGCCATGCCGGATCGAGCATGATGTCGTGTGGCGCAGCGGGGATGACAAACACCTCGGCGCCGTAGGCAGCGGCAAGGGCTTGCTGGGCAGCGAGATCAAAGATCGCGTCGTCGCCAGCGGCGATAACCAGCACCGGCGTCCGGCAAGCGGATGGACGGGGGCGAATCAGCATGCTGCTCATCATCACCAGTGGCGGTTCGCTGACTAGTTGCTGGCGATAGCGTTCGAGGTCGGCGGCTGCGATGTCGGACCGGAAGAGGGCGGCACGCACCGCCGCCGGCTCACGGCGCAACAGGGCGCGAATATCAACCATCGGTGCGCCTTCGCGCCAGCGGCGCAGAAAGTAGGCCGGGCTTGACACCGGCGAACTACAGAGCAGCACCACTCCGGCCAAAACCGGCGGCGGCCCGCAACGTCCGGTCATTAACAACTGGGCCACATAGCCGCCGGCGCTATGGCCGACCAGCACTGGCGGCTGCGGTAAGGTAGCAATGGCATCACGCACATCATGCACATAATCGCAGATAGTGGTCAACGGGCTAGCCGGCGGACTAGCGCCGTGGCCGCGCAGGCTGATTGCATGCGCTGCAAGGCCGCGCGCCGCTAGATCGGGCAAGGCCCGTTCGGCCCAACACCATGCCGCGTGCCATGCGCCATGCACCAACAACACCGGCGGGGCCGGGCGGGGTTGTTGCGGTTGCGTTGAGATCCATTCGAGCATTGCGCTTCTCATAGGTGGCAGGGTCAATATATCCTACTCCCTACTCACCACCTCCTACTCCCACTCGTTCCGGGGGCAGACCCAACTGGCGGCGGCGCTCTTCGGCCAAGCGGCGCTTCTCGGCAATCATCTCATCGGTAACATAGACGCCAAACGATCGTAAGCGAGCCAACTCAAGGCCATGCTTCTTCCACAGCCGGTAGACCTCTTTCACCCGTTCGATCTCGATATTGCGCCCCAGCGTATAATCCTCAAATTTGCCTTCCATCGCCAGCAGCGCCGTCTCGGCGAGGCAGGCATAAGCGGTGCCGGGAGGCATATCAATATCGAAGCCAAAATCTGGCTCGCCGGGCAGCACAATCTCGCCGCTCTCGATCACCAGCACATCAGGTCGGCGACGCGCGTCTTCCTCTTTCACATCGGGCGGGCGGGCGACGTCGCACACGACGGCGCCGGGTTTGAGCTTATCGATATTGATCACCTTGCCGGTCAGCGCGCTAGTCGTCGTGATGATCAGATCAGCATCGCCAATATAGGCATCGGCATACGTCGCCGCCACCACCCGCGCGCCGGGAGTCTCGGCTTCGATCTGCTTCTTAAGCGCCAACAAGCGTTCAGCGCGAGGGGCAACCAGCACCACATCATGCACCGCCTGCGCCAACAAGCGCGCACAAACCGCGCCGATCGAGCCGGTCGCGCCGATCACCACGGCACGTATATGCTCAGGCCGGCCACCCTTCATCAGCAACACCGCCTGCTTAGCCGCTTCGAGGGTGGCGGCCACCGTCAGCGAATTGCCCGACGTGATACCGATATTGACCTTCTGGGCTACCGTGATCCCCGCATCACCGACCACCGAAGTAAACGCACCCAACCCCATAATCTGCGCCCCCATCCGCTCGGCCATACGGGCAGCTTTAATCAAGCGGCGATAAGTAAAGCTGGGCGGGCGGCGCATCATCTCACGGGGGGTCGCGCCAAGGGTGAGGAGAATTCCCTCCACCTCTTCACCAGTTGCCTTCGAGCGGATGCCACGAATACGCGAGAGATAGAGCGGTGGAAACTCAGCGGCAACCAATTCCACCAGCCGCTTGGGCAGATAGCGCGTCCAGCGAAACAGATGATGATTAGCAATCAGCTCAGTGCGCAGCGGATGGATCACAAAGGCGAAGCGTGGTTTAGGCCGCGGATTAAGGTCTTGCACCGTCGGCCCCCAGCCGGCAGCCGCGATAAAATCGATCACCTCGGCATCGCCGGGTTGGCGCGCACTTTCGGTAATTGCGGTAATCACCGCCTCGATTGCATCAGCAGCGATAAATGGGCGATTCTCGCTGAGGGGCGGCGTCATGGTGACCAGTGTTGTCACCCCGCGCTGGCGCAGGTCTTCGATCTCAGCCAGCGATGGATCATCAGTGATGATCGCCTTGCGGGTCAGATCGTGCGGGGCAAAGCGGCGGATAAAGGCAAAATCGCCGGCAATGACATCAGCCCAGCGGAACAAATCGGCAGCCCGGCCATCAAAACCCTCTTGACCGAGCGCCACCGGATGGAGGAAGCGGTAGGGCAAGAGAGCCAACACGGGCAGAGTAGTGGCGGCGTATAATTCGAGCTGTTCAAGCGAGCGTGGCGGAGGCAAGAAGGGGATACCGGCATGAATCACCGGATCGGCAAAGCGCAATTCCGGCTCGTACTGGCTAATGGCAGCGGCGAGTTGGTAACGCTCGACGCCGCTGGTGATTAACACCCGCTTATAGCGCAGCAGCGATGGAATCTGACGAGCCGCTTGCGCAACCGCCCACCGCTCGAGCGTCGCTTTGACCACCCCACCATCAACCACCGGCGTGCGGCGGGCTTGGGCAGCGATATGGATCGCTTCTTGATGCGGGTAACGAGCGCGGCCAATCCGAAAGACCGGCGTCAACCCGCCTAGCCCGATCGCGTCAACCTTGCCGTCAAATTCGCGTACCAACGCCATCGCCTGCGCAACATCGCCGTTGGTGCCAATCCGACGCACTTCCACATGCTGTCCGAGCACCGTGACCGTGATCTGATAATCGCGTTGCGCCGACCCAAGACTGATGCTGACAACTCGCTTCATTGCGGCCTCCTCCTCGCGCTCATAGCGCAAGTATACCACGGACAACGAATGGGGTATGGAGTGCGGCAGGGTAATTGCCGCACTCTACATAGACAGGGCTTGCCGACCCCAGTAAGGAATAATTGGTAATGCTGCCGCTAGCAGTGGTATGATGACGTTGGAATGTTACGTTTCGCCACCTTTCCTCATCATAATAGACGGTGGCATAGTAGCGAGCTAGGCAGCGTATGACAACGACAACCGTACCCGCCACCCATCACCTGCTGCGCGGATGGTGGATTGCGAAGCATCTGTTTGCGTTGGTGATCGTAGCGACATTGATTATTCTGGGGTTTTGGCAACTTGACCGGCTCGAACAGCGGCGGGCAGCGAATGAGGCCCGCTTGGCGGCGTTGGCCCAACCGACGCTTCCGCTCACACCTGAGACCGATCCGGCGACGGTGATCGGGCGGCGGGTCGTGGTACGCGGAGTGTTTCGCAACGAAGAAAGTGTCGTTTTGCGCGGGAGGCGTTCGGATAGCGGGGTAGATGGCGTTCACTTATTGACGCCATTGCAGATCGAGGGCAGCGAGCATGCTGTGCTGGTTGATCGCGGTTGGTTGCCATCGGCGCAGGGAGCGGCGACTGCCTACGCAGTGACGCGACCGGTGACGATTGAAGGAATTGCCCGCGCGCCGCAACTACGGCCTGACAGCCCATTGGCCGGACGCGATCTGCCGTTGCCGGGGGAGACGCGGATCAATGCGTGGTTGCGGGTTGATGTGCCGGCCATTCAACAGCAGGTTGGCGCGCCGCTGTTACCGCTATTTATCGAGCAGTTGCCCGACGGTAGCACGAGCTTGCCGCGCCCGCCTGACCCGTACCGGCTCGATGAAGGCCCGCACCTGAGCTATGCGCTGCAATGGTTCACCTTCGCCGGCATCGTCGGCATCGGCTATCTCTTGCTCTTGCGGCAAGAAGTGCAGCGCAAGTAAATATTGACATTCTTCTTACATTTTACCGACATCGTTTCAACACCTTTCTGGTACACTACACAGCAGCAATAACCGATCGGTGCAAGGAGAGAACAAGCATGGCTACTGGAGTGAGCGCAACGACTGCCCAAAGCGCAGTACTTGAAGTTACTGAGGCTACTTTTGAGCGCGAGGTGTTGCAGCGCTCGCAGACGACGCCGGTCGTGATCGACTTTTGGGCGCCGTGGTGCGGGCCGTGCCGCGTGCTGGGGCCGACGCTCGAGCGGCTGGCGCGCGAAGCTGGCGGCACGTGGGTGCTGGCAAAGATTAATGTTGATGAAAACCCGCGCCTTGCCCAGATGTTCCGCGTACAGGGCATTCCAGCGGTCAAGGCGGTCTACCAAGGCAAGATTGTTGATGAGTTTACCGGTGCACTGCCGGAGAGTCAGGTGCGGGCATGGCTAAAGCGGGTGGTGCCTGACCGCAACGCCGACCTGCTAGCGATGGCGCAAGCGCTGGAGGCAACCAATCCAGCGGAGGCGATTGCGCGCTACCGCTTGATTCTGGGCCAAGACCCCAAGAACGAGACGGCGCTGTTCAATTTGGGCCGGTTGCTGGCGCTGCGCGGTGATCCGGAAGGGATTGTGACCCTTAAGCAAGTTCCGGCAAGTAGTTCGTTCGGCAGCCGTGCGATTGCCGGGTTAGCGATTGCCGATTTGGTGAATGCACCCACTGAACCGGCGGAAGGCAGCGAGGGGTTGTACCGGCAAGCAGCGGCAGCGGTGCGCGCTGGCGATTACGCGACGGCCATTGAGCAGCTCTTAACCATCGTCGGGCGCGATCGCGCGCTGCGCGATGACGGCGCACGCAAAGCGTTGCTGGCGTTGTTTGCTCTGCTCGGCGACGAGCATCCACTGGTGGGGCCGGCCCGTCGCCGGTTGGCTAATCTGCTCTTCTGATCTGCGGCGCAGAGACAGCGTGCCTGTCTCTGCGTCTTTATGTCTACCTTTATGATTGTCGTGCTAGCCGGCGGCGTGGGAGCCGCCCGATTTTTAGAAGGCTTGGCCGCCGTGGTCGATCCAGCACGCATTGCCGCCATCATCAATACCGGCGACGACATAGTGCTGCACGGGTTGCATATCTCGCCCGATCTCGACATTGTCACCTGCACGCTGGCCGGAGTGATCGATACCACGCAGGGATGGGGCATTGCCGGCGACACCGACGAATGCATGCAGTGGCTTGGCCGGCTGGGTGCGCCCACGTGGTTCAAGCTCGGCGACCGTGATCTAGCCTTGCACATCTACCGTACTGCCCGCCTGCGCGACGGCGCAACCCTGTCGCAGGTTGCCGACGAAATCCGGCGGGCCTTAGGAGTGGCAATCACTCTTGTGCCGATGAGCGATGAGCCGGCGCCGACCCACGTGCTGACCGATCACGGCGAACTGCACTTTGAAGAGTATTTTGTGCGCGAACGCTGCCAACCGGCGGTGCGCGGGGTGCGCCTGCATGCCGCCGGGCCGGTGCAGCCGGCGCCGCGCCTGTTGCCGCTGCTCGCCAGCGCCGAAGCAATCATCATCGCGCCGAGTAACCCGGTGGTGAGCGTCGGGCCGATCCTTGCCGTTCCCGGTGTGCGGGAAGCGATCGCCAATACCAGCGCGCCGGTTGTCGCCATCAGCCCGATCGTGGGTGGTGCGGCAATCAAAGGGCCTGCCGTGCCGCTTATGCGGGCCGTGGGCATGGAACCGACCGCGTTGGGAGTCGCTGCGGCATATGCCGACCTGATCGATGGGATTGTCATTGATACCGTGGATGCGGCACTGGCACCGGCCATCGCACGGCTTGGCATTCGCCCGCTGTTGACTGATTCGATCATGCGCGGCATGCCAGAAAAGATGGCGCTGGCGCAGGCAGCGCTGGAACTAGCGTTTGCTTAATCCGCAAGCGATTGTGGTGGGGGTAAGAGTACACAGCTTCGCTGTGTGTCTACGACCCCCGCGCAATAACAGAAAGCAGTGTCCGTGATCGGCATTGCCATCCCTATCAAACGGCTCCAGTTCGCCAAATCACGACTAGCCGGCGTTCTCGCGCCGGCAGCGCGGCAATGGCTGGTACTCAGATTGGCCCGGCACGTCATCAACGCTGCCCAGCAGGCAACCGGGAGCTTTACCAAGCCGGTGCGAATCTGGCTGGTCAGTGCCGATCCAGACATCGCGGCACTAGCGCAGGCCGATGGTGTCGAATGGCTGCCCGACCGTTGCGAAGAATTGAACGCAGCCTTAACCGAGGCGCGCCATCAGATCCAGAGTGCCGGCGCACAAGCGATGATTGTGCTGGCCGGCGATCTGCCCTTGGTGACGGCAGAGGATGTAAGGGCGCTCCACAATGCGCTGAGTGAAGCCGATCTTGCGCTGGCGCCCGATCAGCAGCAGCAAGGCACTAATGCTTTGGCATTACGATTGCCCTCGCCACTGCCCTTCCTCTTCGGTATCAATAGCGCTGAACGGCACCTAACAGCGGCAGAACGGCTAGGGTTGCGCGCGCGCCTGATCACGACGCCAACCCTCGCCTTCGATCTCGACGACAGCGAACGGCTCCGGCAATACTGTGCCGCCGAATGCCCTGCCGAAGCAACCCCGCTTGCGCTCAATCCGCCGCCGGCTGGGCCAACGTCGCCCGATACCGGCGCGTCGCCAGCAGGCTATCGGTAGTATAAATGGCAAGCGCCGTCCAAATCGCGCCAAAGCCGATCAATTGCGCGGTCGAAAACGGCTCGCCGTAGACCAACACCCCTAGCAAGAGTTGCAATGTCGGGGCAAGATATTGCAGAATGCCGATGGTGGTCAGCGGAATGCGCTGGGTAGCCGCGCCGAAGAAGAGCAGCGGTGCAGCGGTGACAACGCCGGTGCTGAGCAGCAACAGCCACAACCCGGCATCGTGATGCATACCGCCATTGTTACCGGCCAACCAGCCTAGCCAAAGCACCGCCGGCACAAACATCCAGAGTGTCTCGACGGTAAGCGCCTCAAACGAGCCGAGCGGAGTCTGTTTGCGCAAGAGACCATAAAACCCAAACGACAGCGCCAAAGCCAAAGCGATCCATGGCAACGCACCGGCGCTATAGGTCAACCACGCAACACCGGCAGCGGCAATTGCAATCGCCAGCCACTGTGCCGGACGCAACCGCTCGCGTAAGACGAGCACGCCGAGCGCGATACTGACCAGCGGATTGATAAAATAACCGAGACTAGCCTCAACCACCCGGTTCATCTGCACCGCCCAGACATAGATACCCCAATTAGCGGCTAACAAGGTCGCGCTCGCCAGATAGGTCCAGCGCAACCGGCGCTGGCGGCGCATCACCTGCACCCATTCCCACTGCTGGCGCACCGCCAGCACGGCAAGCAAAAAGAGGAGTGACCAAATCATGCGGTGGGCAAGAATTTCGGTCGCGGTTGCGCCATTCAGAGCCTTCCAATAGACCGGCAACAACCCCCAAAGAGTGTAGGCGGCGACTGCCGCGCCAATGCCTTGTAAGACGGTTTTGTTGATCATAAGAACCTTTTACTACAGATTATCATACGACGACACCTCACAATTACTTTCGCCGCACACTCCTTTCATAACAAAATATTCAACAAACAGATGAATCTTTTTTAAACCTCAAGCTCAATCGCAGCATCAGTCTTGCGACTGACCCGATTATGCAGAGGAGGCCCTATTTTCACCCAAAAAGCGTGGGTAGCTACTACATTTCATCGCAACACATTTTGTTAAAACTTTGTTCATGTTGGGAAACATGCTCAGCAAATCTGTCGTTTCGGTAATACTTCGGTTTGCGCTTCGGTTATGATTCGGTACAGTTGAAACACTACATTGCAGCATTTGGAGAGGTGCCATGTTCCGCCCAATGCAGCGAGCAACGTTCTCACTGTTGACTCTTACCCTAGTTATCATTTGGTCGCTCGTCATCAACCCTGTCTTCGCCGCCACCAGCACATGGATCGGTGGCAACGGCAACTGGAACGATCCTGCCAACTGGAGCGGCGGGATCGTACCGCAGAGCCGGAATGACATAGCAGTGTTTCCTCATACGTCGCATCCGCGCGCTATTAATCTAAACAGTGACACCATTGAGATCGGCGAAGTGCGATTCGATAGCGAAATGACCTATTCATTGTATAGCTCTGGCAGCGGCAGCCTGTATTTTCCGCCGGCCGGCGCCGGCACTATTCGCGTGCTGAGGGGTTATCATACCATTGCTGCGCCTATCGACCTACAAAAGACTATCTCATTTGATATAGCTGCCGATAGCAGTCTCACAATCGCGAGCCCCAACAACTTGCTTCGCGGCAGCGGCGGCATTACCAAAACTGGCGAGGGTGATCTCTACCTCCTCACGCCCAACGAACACAAGGGCAAAACCACGATCAATGGTGGCGCACTGATTTTCACCAACGATCAAGCTTTTGGTACCTCGAAACTTGAACTCATCAGCGGGCAATTAATCGGCACCGGCGGCAACCGAGTGATCGATAATCAGATAACGAACCTCAACAACAACTTCACCTTTGACAGCAATGAACACCGGCTCAGCTTCAGCACCCCGCTCACCTTACCCGGCAACCGGGTAATTGCCGTTGAAGGCGATGTTACGTTCAACAAAGTGATTGATCGAGCCGGGAGCCGTGACCTGCGCAAAGAGGGGAGTGGCAACCTGACGATCAACCTATCTGGAACAGATAACATTGGTTCATTCGTGCGCAACCAGAGCAGCGGCCAGCTCAACCTCTACGGCGCCGGCACAATTGGCGCAATTGTCTACAACCCAACTTCCGGCGGCGGCGAGATTGGGATCGGCGACCAGCGCGATCTTACGACAGGAAACATCATCCGTGGACGCGGCACGCTCAGCGTCAACGGAAACGGTGATGGGGTTCGCCTGCATAGCGCAAATATTCGCCTGAGCTTCGAGATCGGTCCCGGCGGCGATAACCTTGTGCTAGATAATACAGCAAACAACCGAACGAAGAACGCCAACATTGAACTCGTGGGAGCCGGCAATCCCAATGGAGCTGAATTGGCGCTCGCCTTAGTTCCCGGTTATACGCCTGCTCCGGGCGATTCATGGGCGATCATTCAACACAACAGCACTGGGAATATTCTCGGCACCTTCCGCGACTTGCCCAACGGGGCAGTCATTGACGTAGCAGGCTATCCCTTCCGAATTGTCTACCAACCAAAACAGGTGGATCTGATCGCATTGCCGCCGGTTGTTCTGACCATCCAAAGCGGCAACAACCAGAGCACCTTGCTCAACACCGACTTTGCCCAGCCCTTGCGTGTTCGGGTTAGCGATGAAAACGGTGATCCTCTGCCGGGCATCTATGTGAGCTTCACTGCGCCCAGCAGCGGGGCTAGCGTAACCTTCCCCACCGGCAATGGTGCCGTGAGTGATGCAAATGGGATGGTCGAGATTCCGGTGCGGGCTAATAGTGTGGCTGGCACATACACAGTCACGGCAAACGTGGGCAGTTCGAGCGCTCCGTTTACCCTGACAAACATCGCTTCAAGCCCAACGGCGACCGCCACCGCGACCACGGCACCGACCGCCACCGCGACGCCAACCGCCACCGCGACGGTTGAACCAACCGCCACCGCGACCACGGCACCGACCGCCACCGCGACCACGGCCCCAACCGCGACCACGGCACCAACCGCCACCGCGACCACGGCCCCAACCGCGACCGCGACGGTTGAACCAACCGCCACCGCGACCGCGGTACCAACCGCGACCGCGGCCCCGACCGCGACCACGACGCTGACCGCCACCGCGACGGTTGAACCAACTGCCACCGCAACCACGGCACCAACCGCCACCGCGGCCCCGACCGCGACCGCGGCCCCAACCGCGACCGCGACGGTTGAACCAACTGCCACCGCGACCGCGACGCCGACCGCCACCGCGACGCCGACCGCCACCGCGACCGCGGTACCAACCGCCACCGCGACGCCGACCGCCACCGCGACCGCGACGCCGACTGCCTCGGCCACCCCGGTGCCGACACCGGGCCAAGCGCCACAATTGGAGCTTAGCTTACCGACATCACTTGCAGTCGGCGGTAACATACACCATCAACTGAGCGCCACCGGTGGCAGCGGCAGCTATACCTACCAAGTGAGCGGCCAACTCCCGCCGGGGATCACGCTGAGCGCTGATGGTCGGCTCGAAGGGCAAGCAACGCAGGTCGGCACGTACAGCTTTACCATCACCGTGACCGACAGCAATGGCCAAACCGCCAGCTTCGACTACGAGATCATCGTTGAGCCAGCGCGCATCTTCGTGCCGATCATTCTGAAAATAGCGCCGTAACGCCCTTACTTCTGATGACCCCTGCCGAACCGTGGCAGGGGTCATTTTGCTGTTGCCGTGATAGTGTGCCCTCTTTACAAAATAGAACATTTGTACTATAATTGGACGCATGATCCGGTACGGCAACCAAGAGGAGCAAACAAATGATTGGGCGCAATCGAGTTCAAGCCATCACTGAAGCCATTACTCTCCAATACGCCAACGGCAAGAACCTAGCCCGGCCAGTTGGCGGCAAACGGTTCAGCCCCTACATTGGCTTCCACATTGAAGCCGGACGCGATGACGAACTCGATGCGCGCCTCCGCGCGGCCCGGATCGAGCAAATCGAAATCAAGCACCAGCGGCAAGGCGGAGCTGAGATTGTGCGTCATTGGGCACTTGGCGAGACGATCCGTTTCTACGTTGTCACCAGCGGCCCAGTGGCGCAAACCGTCGCCGGTAGTCTTGGCCGCAACGCCACCGCCACCGCCGCTGCCGGCATCGGCCTGCGTTGGGGCAGTAGCGATCGCAGCCGCATGGCCGTGCGCGGCTATCTTGATCTCCTCGTGCGGATGGATCTTCTCCGGCTGGCGCAACTGTCGGTTCGATCGCGAATGACCGATGTCTTACTAGCAGCCTTGCTCGATCACGGGCGCGTGTGCGAGGCTGCCGATGCGCTCATTAACCGCACCCGCCACCCTGAGCTCGTCACCTTTCACGAGCTCGTATTGCCGCTGGGGCCGGGGGAAGAAGAGGAATGGGGCAAGGGCGAAACCACAACCGTCGTGCCATTCAAAAGTCTCCATCCAGCGCAGATCGATCGCGATTACATCGAGCGCATCTGGCGACCTGACGCTGTGCATCAAGCGGCGTTGCGTGACTGGCCCGGCATTCAAGCGTGGGCCAGTGAGTATGCCCTTCAGGCCGATGAACGCAGTACTAAGGAACGCAGCGACATGATTGAGCCAGTTGGCAGTTAACGGACTCGCCGCGCTGAAGCAACAGCCGGCCTAGCGGAATCTGGATTTACGGTAGTACCGCGATGGCCAATATTCCTTCCTGTTCGCAAATGGAATATCTTGGAATGCAATAGGTGTTTGCCTTGGTCTGATGCTCTTGTAACCTTCATCCCGCTTGTTTCCCTGCGCACTTTGTGGAGCTTCAAAGGCGAACGGAACATTCGATTGACGAAGCCCGCGACGCGGGCTGATCGCCCTCACCCCCGCACCCACTCCTGCCTGATGGCGGGAGAGGGGGAGCCACTTTGTCTGCGCGAACGGCACTGGTTGCACGGAACACAGGAGCACTCTGCTCCCGTGCTCGTGGGCAAGGGTCAGGGAGAGGGCACCACCCTCCCCTATAAGCATCACTTCCTGCCTTGCGAGAGCGGGGAAAGGGCGCCACAAGTGAGTACATTTGGCACGGTAACAGCTGTTTTGATGCGAGTGTTCCGTCCGCTACCTTGCCCCGGATCAGGATCGCGCAGCCCATGTTGCACAAATACACTGGCAACCTCCGTTTGCACGCTCGCTTGTTGGCTCGTTGTTCCTCCACAAGCCTTGTTCCCGCTCACGCATAGGTAAGAGCTTTACCGTTCTCCACAAGCCTGCTAGTAATAGTGAATCGCACAGCAAAGCCCCACAGACAAAGGATCGCGCTTCCTAGACTATCATTCGCGCGAGCGGCGGAGATTTCGTCGGGTACGGCGCACCCGCGCAATGGCAATAGGGTCATAGTACTAAGAGTTGGGCTGCTCGTGGTGATTTGTACGTTTTGCACAAATAAAAACCCTTGCAATTGTACAAAATATCCAGTATGATAAAAGCGCAACCGGCAATGAAGCCGTCGCGACGAAGATAGTCTTGATAGATTCAAAAGGAGTATGACAATGCGCAACGGGAACTTTGAGCAGTACACGGTCGAAGAGGTGTTGCAGACATTTGGCGCTGAGGCGCGGACATTTCTGCGCGAGCACCGGATTGATCGCAGCAATCTGCGCTTTGCCGATGCCTGCGCAGCCGCTAGCGTCACCCCGGACGAGTTCTTCGCTCAGCTCGATGCCGGCATGCGCCGCCGCGCAGCGCGGGCTGCGAAGCAGAACGTCGCGGAGTACGCTTAATCTGATTACGTCTCTTGACCCCAACAGACCGGCGCGGCTGCGCGCCGGTCTTTTATTTCGCTAAACACACCTACGCTGAAGTTCGATGACGAGCCACTCGGGCACGCTGCTTTCATAACACTTGCACCGGATCAATGTCGATGATCCAACCGGGCAGCGGGCCGAGCGCGTCGAGGGCGGCGTGAATTGCTCGGGTAGTGCTATCGGCAGGCACGCGCAACAACACGTGCCATCGCCAACGGCCGCGTTGGCGGCGAAAGAAGGCTGGGGCCGGGCCGATCAAGCGCCAACCGGCCAGATCGCGCTCGCCAATGTAACGTTGGAGATCGGTGGCAAGGCGTTCGGCTTGCTTGCGGCATGTTGTTTCACTAGAACTGCTGATCACAAACCGGATTAGCCGGCCAAAGGGCGGGTAGGCCAAGGCGCGGCGAAAGGCGATCTCTTCACGATAAAACGCCTGATAGTCATGTTCACGCGCCGCTTGCAGCGCATAATGGTCAGGCTGGTAGGTCTGGATAATCACCTGCGCTCTCTCGCTGCGCCGTCCAGCGCGCCCGGCCACTTGCGTCAAGAGCTGAAAGGTGCGTTCACCGCTGCGAAAATCGGGCAGGTGCAGACCAGTATCAGCAAGGATCACTCCGACCAGCGCCACAAGGGGCAGATCAAGCCCTTTGGCAATCATCTGGGTACCGACCAGCACGTCAATCTGGCGAGCCAACATTGCCTCCAACAGCTTGCCATGCGCATCTTTACCGGTAGCGCTATCGCGATCCCAACGCGCAACGCGCGCGTGCGGAAAGAGTTCGCGTACTGCTTCGGCCACTCGCTGCGTGCCAGCGCCTAAGACCCGGATCCGACGGCTGAGGCACTGGGGGCAGATCACCGGCGCGATGGCCCGCTGACCGCACGAATGGCAAATCAGAATATTTGCCGACACGCCAGCTTCACCAGATTCCTGATCGTAATGCACCGTCAGCGGCGCAGTACAGCGCGCGCAGTGTGCGACATAACCGCAATCACGGCAAAACACAAACGAGGCAGCGCCACGCCGGTTGAGGAAGAGCAACGCCTGTTGACCACGTGCGAGCGTCTGAGCCAATGCCTGTTGCAACACTGTTGAGAAGATTGAGTTGTTGCCCTGTTGCAGCTCGCGCCGCATATCTACGATCCGAACGGGCGGCAACGGCAACGGACGGGTATGCACCAAACCATCTACGCCGATCTGGCCGCCAATCCGTTCAGGCAACTGCAACAGATGCAGACGCCCGGCGCGAGCCGCGTAAAAACTCTCGACGCTCGGCGTTGCGCTGCCGAGCACGACTGTAATGCCGCCTAATTCGGCTAATTGCAACGCTGCGTCGCGAGCATGGTAGCGCGGGGCCGAATCGCTCTTGTAGCTCGGCTCGTGCTCCTCATCAACAATCACCAATCCCAATTCAGGCAAGGGCGCAAACAGCGCCGAGCGCGCGCCGATCGCCAAACGCGCCTCGCCACGGCGCAACCGCCGCCACGCATCGTAGCGTTCACCGTCACTCAGACCGCTGTGCAACACTGCCAATTGGCTACCGAAACGAGCGGCAAACCGGCGCACCAACTGAGCCGTGAGCGCAATTTCAGGCGCTAAGACCAGCGCCTGCCGGCCTAGACGCAATGCGCGCGCAATCAAGCGCAAGTAGATTTCAGTCTTGCCGCTGCCGGTAATGCCGTGCAGCAAAAATCTTCCGCCATCGCCGGTCTCAAGCGTCGTCACAATGGTCTCGTAAGCCTCACGTTGGGCTGCAGTCAATGGCGGCGGAGTATCAGGCGGCGGCGTAAGCGATACCAGTGGATCACGGTAGACCTCGCGCTCAAACAGCGCGATGAAGCCGCGCCGTTCCAACGCACGCACCCCGGCCAAATCAAGGCCGGTAGCCCGTCGCAATGCTGCCAACGGTTGCGCCTCACCCTGTTCGGCCAACCAGCGTAGCGCCGCGGCCTGCCGAGGAGCGCGACGAAGCTCGCCAAGCGCGTTTTCCCAATCAAGGACGGCCAGTTGCGCCACCTGCTCGCGCCGTGGGCGCACTCGCGGCGGATCGATGCGCGTCCCGCGCGTAATCAGGCCACGTTCGGCCAACGCCCGATACGCCGCGCGCAAATCGGCATCACTCCCACGCAACGCCGCGCGCAGATCAAGCTCGCTCTGCTCGCCATGCCGCCGGAGGTAGAACAGGATGGCCCGCTCCCGTTCCGGCAACCCGCCCAACTCGTAGCGCAGGCCATCGGAAGTGGCCCGCCACGTGGAGACAGCCTGCTGTACCGTACCCGGCGGCAAGCACAGATCGAGCACAGCCGCAAGAGAGGTGTAATAGGTTTGCGCGACCCAATGCGCCAAAGCAATTGTCAATGGCGGAATCGATAGCTCCGGATCGACCAGATCGATCAGATCGCGCAACCCATTGGCCGGACGTTGCTGTAAGTCAACGATTACCCCTTGCACCTGTTGTTGGCGTAACGGCACCCACACCAGATGCCCAACGGCGATCAGATCGCGGAGATGAAGAGGCACACGGTAAGAAAATACACCGTCGTGCCGGCGTACCGACGACGGCGCATGAACAACCACATCGGCGACTAAAGCGATCGAATCAGTAGTCTCGGTCAAAGAGTCACCTCGCCATATTGGCAATCCTATGGCATAACCTGCATCGAAAGCACGCTCCACCCTCACTCGTTGACAGCGCAGCCTCCACTTTATGATATACTATCCCTTCGGATCGCTAGAGGGTCTCGGGCTGGCAATGGGCCAGCTTCTCCCCTCTGTAAACACCAAAGAGAGGCATCTTATGGCTAACGCCACCTTGGCAGCTCAGCGCCGCCACATCTTCGGCAAAAAGGTCAAGACCCTGCGCCGCGAAGGCATCTTACCAGCCAACTTTTACGGCAAGGGAGTAGAAACGACCGCGATTCAGATTAACGAGCGCGACTTCGAGCACATCTTCCGCACCGTACCGAAGGGTGAATCATTCACGCTCGACATCGAGGGGGCGACATACCCGGTAGTGATTTATGTCGTGCAACGCCACCCGCTGACGCGCAAGTTCCTCCATGTCGATTTCAAGCTGGCGTAAACTAGCAACACCGCCGGTACGCGGCTCACCCCGCATACCGGCGACCCTTCCACGTCACCCCGCGTCCCAATTGCACGCGCACAATGCCATAACCGGCAATAAATAGATACATCAGCAAGCCAACCGGCCACAGCAGTGCATAGAGTGGGCTGAGCCGGTAAAATTTGCGGTACAGCGTCCCCCAGAACAGCAAGCCAACCAGCCATACCAGCAGACCAGCGCCAGCAGCGACATAGCCGGCTACGCCGCCGCTCAACAAACCGCCAGCCATAAGCACAAGCGGCCCATAGGCTTGCGCCAACAACAAAGCCATCCCGGTCAACGAACGCCAGCCGCCGCTGCGCGAACCGGCAGCAGCGTTCTTCATCAAGCCTTCCGCCACTTCAGCGGCATTGGTATACATCCGCACAGCGAGATACTCCATCCCAATCGCACCACGCACTGTAAAACCAGCCGCGCGCAAGGTCTGGCCGAGCCGCACATCTTCGAGCACCTCGCTGCGCACGGCGTTATGGCCACCGATCGCATCATAAGCGGCGCGGCGGACAAAAATGCACTGGCCATTCGCGAGCACCTCATCGGGGCGCACATCGGGTTGGGACAGCCGCTCGAAGGGAAAAATCGATACAATCAGAGCAATGAACGGCGGCAATACCAAGCGTTCAGCCCATGACCCTAATTCGAGAAAAGGAAAGATCGTCACCATATCGCCACGAGTGGCCTGCGCATGGCAGAGCAAGGCTGCCGCCAGATCAGGGGCCGGCGCGGTATCAGCATCGAGAAAGAGCAACCACGCGCCGATCGCGGCATCGCTCGCTTGCTGGCAAGCGTTACACTTACCGACCCATCCCGGCGGCAAGGGCCGGCCCGGCACCACCCGCAGCCGCGCATCGGTTGCGGCCAACTCAGCTAAAATCGCCGGCGTACGATCGGTCGAACCATCATCAACCACAATCACCTCAAAGTGCGGATAACGCTGGGCCAGCGCCCCGCTCACGCAACGGCGAATCGCCCGCTCTTCGTTCCGCGCCGGGATAAGGATCGAGATAAAGGGCGGATCGGACGGCAAACAAGGCGACGACAAGCGCGGGATCCGGCACATCCGCCGCCAATTCGCGCCAAAACTCGCGATCAGGGCGAGCGCACACACTCCCCACAAAAGCGCAAACCACATAAGAACCTCGCTAATGGCGGCAACCTCAGATAGTATATCAGTTTCATTCTATTGCGTATTGCCGTAGCGCAATGCAGCCATACGGTCTGGTAGGAAGCTGGGCACGTATGCGCTAGCGGCGACAACAAGGATACGTGTCTTGGATCACACGGCAATTGGACGACCGCACACCCCTATCAATGCAGAAATTCGTCGCTATCACCCACGGCAGCACCAGACCACCGACACCGCTTTACCGCATCAGGATACGACAAAACGGCGTGGAGCAATCGCGCTTGACAAAATCGGCGGCATTCGCTATACTACTCAGCGTTGCGAGGGCAACGGTCTCACCGAAACGGTAGACCGCACAAGTGAAGGGCGCTCGGTCGCCGCTAGGGTCACA